>JANXXR010000404.1 GCA_025350525.1 Deltaproteobacteria bacterium | reverse complement strand
GCGGTGCCGCAGACCTTGAAGTCCATGTCGCCGAGGTGGTCCTCGTCGCCGAGGATGTCGGAGAGGATGGCGATCTTGCCGTCCTCCTTGATGAGGCCCATGGCGATGCCGGCCACCGGAGCGTTGATGGGCACGCCCGCGTCCATCAGCGAGAGGCAGCCGCCGCAGACCGTGGCCATGCTCGAGCTGCCGTTGCTCTCGAGGATGTCGGAGACGATTCGGATCGTATAGGGGAACTTGTCGTCGGGCGGCAGCATGGCCTTGAGCGCGCGCTCCGCCAGGATGCCGTGGCCGATCTCGCGGCGGCCCGCTCCGCGCAGCGGCTTCACTTCGCCGACCGAGTAGGGCGGGAAGTTGTAGTGCAGCATGAACTTGCGGAAGGCCTGGCCCTTGAGGCTCTCCATCCGCTGCTCGTCGTCGGCGGTGCCCAGCGTGGTGGTGACGAGGCCCTGCGTCTCGCCGCGGGTGAAGAGCGCCGACCCGTGCGCGCGGGCGAGCAGGCCCACCTCGCAGGAGATCTTGCGGACGGTCCTGGTGTCGCGGCCGCCGATGCGCCGGCCCTCGGTGGTGATCATGCGCCGCATGTAGTCGTACTTGAGGTCTTCGAGAGCGGTCTTGACGTCCTTGTCCTTGCCCTCGAAGGGGGCGCCCTTGGCGCAGAGCTGGGCGACCGTTTCCTTCTTGATCTTCCCCAGCTCGTTGTAGCGGTCGATCTTGTCGTGGGTCTCGTAGGCCTGCTTGACGCGCTCGAGAGCGATCTCGCGCACCTTGGCGGCGGCGCCCTCGGCGAGCGGCGTCTTCTCGAAGGTCCGCTTCGCCTTGCCCACCTGCTTCGCCAAATGCTCCTGCGCCACCAGCAGCGGCTCGATGGCCTGCTGGCCGAAGAGCAGCGCCTCGATCATGTCCTGCTCGGAGATTTCCTTGCCGCCGCCCTCGACCATGAAGATCGAGTCGCGGTTGGCGGCCATGATGATGTCGATGTCCGAGTGGGCCCGCTCGTCCTCGCTGGGGTTCGCCACCAGCTTGCCTTCCACCCGCCCGACGCGGACGCCGGCGAACTGGAAGGGGAAGGGGATGTCCGAGACCGCCATCGAGAACGAGGCGCCGGTGAGCGCCAGCACGTCGGTGTCCTGCTGGTTGTCGGCGGAGAACACCGTGGCGATGACCTGCGTGTCGTGCTGGTAGCCTTCGGGGAAGAGCGGCCGCAGCGAGCGGTCGATGAGGCGCGAGGTCAGCGTCTCGCGCTCGGTGAGCCGGCCCTCGCGGCGGAAGAAGCTGCCGGGGATGCGGCCCGCGGCGGAGAGGCGCTCCTGGTAATCGACCGTCAGCGGAAAGAAGTCGAAGCCCAGCTTGGGCTCCTTCTGCGAGACGGCGGTGACCAGCACCATGCTGTCGCCGGCGCGCAGGACGACGGAGCCGTCGGCCTGCTTGGCGAGCTTGCCCGTCTCGTTGCTGATGTTCTGGTTTCCGACCTTGGCGGTGACCGTGAGGGCTTCCATTGTGAGACGTCCTTTCGCGCGAGCCCGTGCTCGCGCTTCGCTTTGCTTCTGGGTGTCGAGGGGTGGATCCGGGAGCGGCGGTGGATCCTGATCGCAAGAGCGGCGCTTCAAGTCCGCTGTTCCGATGAGGGTCCTACAACGCTTCCGGGTCCTCCGCTCGTCGTACTTTCTTGCTGCGATCAACTCGCGATACGACTTCTTCGGTGCAATCAACTGGGGACACGATGGACTGGCGCCGCGATCGTGTCCTAGTTCAGTCTTAACGGGGACACGATGGGCTGGCGCCGCGATCGTGTCCCCCGAGTTTAGCGTGCGCTACTTGCGGATGCCGAGGCCGTCGATCAGCTTGCGGTAGCGGCTGGAGTCCTTCGACTTGAGATAATCGAGCAGGCGGCGCCGCTGGCCGACCAGCTTGAGCAGGCCGCGGCGGGAGTGGTGGTCCTTCTTGTGGGTCTTGAAGTGCTCGGTCAGGTAATGAATGCGCTCGGTGAGCAGCGCGACCTGGACCTCCGGCGACCCCGTGTCCTTCTCGTGGGTGCGGAACTTCTCGACGACGGACGGCTTCTTCGATTCGTAATGCAACGGGCCCGTGGACATCAGCTTCCTCTTGTCATTGACCCCCCGACCTCCGCCGGCCAGGCAAGAGGACGAGCAGGCGCTTCCCTCCGGACGCCATTGTCCGAAGGGCGCGGGAACCTACAAGGGCAGGGCGTTCAGGTCAAGGCCATCTATTGGAAGAGGGCCAGCGACTTGCGGACCGTCTCGAGGACGCCCCAGGACAGCGGAATTCCGGCGACGAGCCAGGCAACGGCGATGCGCGATTTCACGAAGTTCTCCTTCAGGCCGCGGCCTGCAGTGCGGGTTTGCGATGCCAGAAGCGTTGGTCGACGGGTCGCACCCCCAGGTTGCAGAGCAGGCCGAGGGCGAGGAAGCCGGCGAGGATGTACATGGTGGTGTTGTAGCTCTGCGCCAGGGCGACCCCGTGCGCGACCTGGTAGTCGCGCATGAAGTTGATGAGGAGCGGCCCGACCA
>JANXXR010000398.1 GCA_025350525.1 Deltaproteobacteria bacterium | reverse complement strand
CGAAGGTCCCCATCAGTCCGTCGAGGTCATGGGCGTTCTCGAGCCGGACGTGCTCCTCCACCCGGGCGAGGCGTCGCAGCGCGGCGGTATCCATCGGCACCCCCGTGCCCATTCTGCGCCTTTTGCCTGACGCAGGGCCATCCTCGCCGGCGGCCCTGGCGTTGACGACCGCCCGAGCATCTGCCCTACTGCCGCCCTTCGCCAATGAGGTTCCCATGCCCCTCTCCCGTCGATCCCTTCTCGGCGTTACCGGCGCGGTCGCGGCCTCCTCGCTCCTGCCTCGCCCGGCGCGCTCGGCTTCGCTGGCCAAGATCCGCATCGGCCTGCTCCTGCCCTACTCGGGGACCTACGCCGCCCTCGGCCACAACATCACCGACGCCATGAAGCTCGCCGCCCACGAGCATGGCGACAAGCTGGGTGGCCGCGAGATCGAGTGGGTCGCCGTCGACGACGAGTCCGACCCGGCCAAGGCGCCCGCCAACGTCAACAAGCTGGTGGTCGGCGAGAAGGTCGACATCCTCACCGGCCCGGTCCACTCGGGCGTAGCCATGGCGATGATGCAGATCGTCCGCGAGGAGCAGACGCTGACCCTGGTCACCAACGCCGGCGCGCAGGCGGTGACCGGCGCGCTCTGCGCTCCCCACGTCTTCCGCACCTCGTTCTCCAACTGGCAGACCTCGTATCCCTGCGCCGACGTCATGCTCAAGGCGGGCCACAAAAAAGTCGCGCTGGTGTTCTGGAACTACGGCTTCGGGCAGGAGTCGATGGCCGCCTTCAAGGAAGGCTTCCTCAAGGGCGGCGGCGCCATCGTCAAGGAGTTCCCGGTGCCGTTCCCCAGCACGGAGTTCCAGGCCAACCTCTCGGAATTGGCCTCGCTCAAGCCCGACGCGGTCTTCGTCTTCTTCGCCGGCGCGGGCGCCGCCAAGTTCGTCAAGGACTACGCCGCCGCGGGGCTGCGCGAGAAGATCCCGCTCTACGGCAGCGGCTTCTTGACCGAGGGCGTGCTGGCCGCGCAGGGGCCCGCCGCGGAGGGAATCCAGACCACGCTGCACTACGCCGAGGCGCTGCCCTCGGCGGCCAACAAGAAGTTCCGCGAGGCCTTCAAGAAGGCCACCACCCGCGAGGCCGACGTCTACGCGGTGGCGGGTTACGACACCGTCAACCTGCTCTCGGTGGCGCTCGGGAAGGTGAAGGGCGACACCGCCGCGCGCAAGGAGCTAATCGCGGCGCTGGAGACGGCGCGCATCGAGAGCCCGCGCGGCCCCTTCCGCTTCTCCAGGGCGCACAACCCGGTGCAGGACATCTACCTGCGCGAGGTCAAGGGCGGGCAGCAGCGCGTGGTCTCGGTCGCGCTCAAGGACGCCGAAGATCCCGCCGTCGGCTGCGCTCTCGTCAAGTGACCCTGTCGCTGGTCGCCCTGCAGCTGCTCAACGGTGTCGAGCAGGGCCTCCTCCTCTTCCTGGTCGCGAGCGGCCTGACGCTGGTCTTCGGCGTGCTGGGCGTCCTCAACTTCGCGCACGGCTCGTTCTACATGCTGGGCGCCTACCTGGCCTTCTGGCTGGCCGAGCGCACCGGCAGCCTGCTCTTCGCGGTGCTTCTCGGCGTGCCGCTCATGCTGCTCTTCGGCTTTCTCGTCGAGCGGCTCGCCGTCGCGCGGCTCTACCAGCGCGACCACCTCTCGCAGGTGCTGCTCACCTACGGCCTGGTGCTGCTCTTCAACGAGCTCTCGCGGCTGCTCTTCGGCAACGATGTGCACCCGGTCGCGACGCCCGCGCTGCTCTCCGGGTCGTTCAAGCTCGGCGAAGTGCAGTCGTGGCCGGCGTACCGGCTCTTCACTTCGCTCTCCTGCCTGGTCATCGCCCTCCTCCTCCGCTACGTCATCCTCGGGACGCGCTTCGGCATGAGGCTGCGCGCCGGCGCATCCAACGCCGAGATGCTGGAGGTTCTGGGCGTGGACGTCCGCAAGCTCTTCGCCAGGGTCTTCAGCGCCGGCGTCGCGCTCGCCGCGCTGGCGGGAATGCTGGCCGCGCCGCTCACCACCGTCTATCCAGGCATGGGCGAGAGCGTGCTGGTGATCTCGTTCGTGGTGGTGGTCATCGGCGGCATCGGCTCGGTGAGGGGCGCCTTCTTCGGCGCGCTCCTGGTCGGCATCGCCGACACCTTCGGCAAGGTGCTGGTCCCCTCCGTCTCGAGCGCCGTGGTCTACGCGGTGATGGCGGCGGTGCTCATCTGGCGTCCGCGCGGGCTCTTCGGCGCCCCCGCCGAGGCGCGATGACCGCAAGGCAAAGGGTGCAGGCGCTCCTCTGCGCGGGCGCCCTCGCGCTCCTGGCCGTCGCCGCCGTGGGAGATCGCTTCTGGCTGCAGCTCTTCGGCAAGGCGATGATCACCTGCATCTTCGCCATCAGCCTCGATCTGCTGGTCGGCTACGCGGGCCTGGTCAGCCTCGCCCACGCCGCCTTCTTCGGCCTCTCGGCGTACGCCCTCGCTGGACTGACCAACCGCCTCCAGCTCGTCAACCCGCTCCTAACCCTGCCGCTCGCGCTCGCCGCCGCGGCGCTCGCCGCCCTCTGCATCGGCTGGCTCAGCCTGCGCGCCGCGGGCGTCTACTTCATCATGGTGACGCTGGCCTTCACGCAGATGCTCTTCTACCTCTTCAGCGAGGCGCCCTGGTTCGGCGGCTCCGATGGCCTCTACCTCTCGCAGAAGCCGCTGCTCTCCATCCTGGGCCGCCCGCTCCTCGACCTGGGAAATCGCACCGCCGCCTATCTCTTCATCTTCGCCGCGCTGGTGCTCTCGTACTTCTTCCTCTCGCGGCTGTTGCGCGCCCCCTTCGGCCGCGTGCTGGCCGGCATCCGCGGCAACGAGCAGCGCACCCGCGCGCTGGGCTTTTCCACGGCGCGCTACAAGCTGACGGCCTTCGTCATCGCCGGCGCGGTGGCGGGACTGGCCGGATATCTCGACGCCGCGCTCTACGGCTTCGTCAACCCCGCCGAGCTGGGCTGGCGGCAGTCGGGGCTCTTGCTCATGACGGTGCTGCTCGGCGGCAGGGGCACGCTCTACGGCCCTATCCTCGGCGCCTTCCTGCTCACCTTCCTCGAGCACTACGGCGCCCGCCTCACCGATCACTCGAGCGCCCTCATCGGCGCGGTGGTGATCCTGGTGGTGCTCTTTTTGCCGCGCGGGGTGGCCGGCCTCGTCGAGCGGGGTGGACGTGGCTGAGCCCATCCTCGAGCTGCGCGGGCTCTCGCGGCGCTTCGGCGCGCTGCGGGCGGTGGACAAAGTCACGCTCGCCTTCGAGCGCGGCAGGGTGCACGCCGTCATCGGACCCAACGGCGCCGGCAAGTCCACGCTCTTGAACCTGCTCTCGGGCGAGCTGCGCGCCGACGGGGGCAGCGTCCACTTCCGCGGCGAGGACGTCACCCGCGCCCCGCCCGACCGCCTCTCGCGGCTGGGCATCGGCCGCAGCTTCCAGACCGCCACCGTCCTCGAAGGCCTCACCTGCGAGGAGACGCTGCGCCTCGCCGCGCAGTCGTGCCTGCGCAGCTCGATGCGCTTCTTCCGCCCGTCCGACCGCTATCCCGAGGTCAACGCCCGCGCCGAGCGCGCTTTGGGCGAGTGCCGCATGACCGCGCGGCGGTCGGCGCGGGCAAAGGACTTGAGCTACGGCGAGCAGCGCCAGCTGGAGATCGGGATGGTGCTCGCGACCTCTCCCCAGCTGCTGCTGCTCGACGAGCCCCTCGCCGGCCTCGGCCACGACGAGGCGCTGGCCGTCGTCGATCTGCTGCGCGCCATCGCGGTGGAGCACACGCTGGTCCTCGTCGAGCACGACATGGACGCGGTCTTCTCCCTCGCCGCCGCGGTCACGGTGCTGGTCAACGGGAAGGTCCTGGAGACGGGCACGCCTGCGCAGATCCGCGCCAGCCCCGCCGTCCGCGAAGCCTACTTGGGCGAGGAGGAGCCGTGACCGCGCCGCTGCTCGAGGTCGAAGACCTGCACGCCTACTACGGCGAGAGCCACGTCCTCCACGGCGTCAGCTTCTCCATCGCCGAAGGCGAGACGCTGACCCTGATGGGCCGCAACGGCATGGGCAAGACGACGACCATCCGCAGCGCGCTGGGCCTCTTGCCGCCGCGCAGAGGCGTGGTGCGCGTCCGCGGCCACGCCGTCACTGGGCTGCGGCCGCATTCGATCGCGCAGCTGGGGATCGCGCTCGTCCCCGAGGGGCGCGGCATCTTTCCCACGCTGACGGTGCGCGAACACCTGGTAGTCACCGCGCGCCCCGGACGCTGGACCGCCGAGCGGACGCTGGAGCTCTTTCCGCGCCTGCGCGAGCGGCTGGGCACCCTGGGCGCGCAGCTCTCGGGCGGCGAGCAGCAGATGCTCAGCATCGCCCGCGCGCTGCTCACCAACCCGGACCTGGTCATCCTCGACGGCGCCACCGAAGGGCTGGCCCCGCTGGTGCGGCAGGAGATCTGGACGGCGCTGCGGCGGCTGCGCGCGGAAGGCACGGCGGCGCTGGTGGTGGACAAGGAGGTGAAGGCGCTGTTGGCGCTGGGCGACCGGCACCTGATCCTGGTCAAGGGCCGCATCGCTTTTGCGGGCACGACGCCGCAGTGGCGCGCCCGCGCCGAGGAGAACCTGGCACTGCTGCGGGCGTAGCCGGCCAGCTTCAGGCGCTGGCGGGGCCGCCGAGCAGCTGGCAGACCTGCTCGACGTCCACCGGCTTGACGAGGTGCTCGTCGAAGCCGGCCGCCTTCGACAGCAGCC
>JANXXR010000389.1 GCA_025350525.1 Deltaproteobacteria bacterium | reverse complement strand
CGCGAGCGAAGATGGAAGCCACATAGTTGAGCACGTCGGTCGAGCAGATCTCGCAGTAGCCGTAGTTCTTGATCATCCGGTCCTTGACGATGTCGATCTTCTCCTGCGTGTCCTTGTCGACCACCGACGAGACCAGGTTCTTCAGCTTGATCGAATCTTTCTGGTCCTCGAAGAGCTTCAATTCGAGCGCCTTGTGCAGCCGCTCGTTGACCTTGAAGTTGAAGGTCTTGCCCTCGATGGCCAGCGCGCCGATGTAGTTCATGATCTCGCGGCGGAAGTCGTCCTTGCGCGATTCGGGGATGTCGATCTTCTCTTCGATGGCGCGCATCAGCCGCTCGTCGGGCTCCTCATATTGCCCGGTATACTTGTTACGGACCTTCTCTCGCTGGGTATAGGCCTTGATGTTGTCGATATAGTTGCCGCACAACTTGGCAATGGCGTCTTCGTCCGCCGAGATGGCCCGCTGCACCTCGTTCTTGACCACGTCCTCGTATTCGCCCTTGACCACGCTCAAGAGCTCGCGGTCGCGCTTGCGCACTTCTTCCGAGGAGATGAGCGAGTGGTGCCGCAGCCCGCTCTCCAGCTCGTTGAGCACCATGAAGGGGTTGACGCAGCCTTCGCCCTTGTCGCTCACCAGCGCATTGGAAATCTTGTCCTGCACATACCGCGGGCTGATGCCTTCCATGCCCTCGCGGTTGGCCTCCTTGCGCAGCTCCTTGATGTTGTCCTCGGTGAAGCCCGGCAATGACTTGCCATTATAAAGCTTCAATTTCTGTAACAACGTCAGGTTGTGCTTCTTGGGCTCTTCCAGCCGCGTCAAGACGCCCCACATCGCCGCCATCTGCAGGGTATGCGGCGCGATGTGCTTTCCGCGGATGCGGTGGGCGTTGTAATCCTTCTCGTAGATCTTCACTTCCTCGTTGAGCTTGGTGATGTAGGGGATGTCGATCTTGACGGTGCGATCCCGCAGCGCCTCCATGAACTCGTTGTTCTGAAGCTTTTTATACTCAGGTTCATTGGTGTGCCCGATGATGACTTCGTCGATATCCGTCTGCGGAAATTTCTTGGGCTTGATCCGGTGCTCCTGCGAGGCGCCCAAGAGGTCATACAAGAAGGCCACGTCGAGCTTGAGCACCTCGACGAACTCGATGATGCCGCGGTTGGCGATGTTGAACTCGCCGTCGAAGTTGAAGGCCCGCGGATCCGAGTCGCTGCCGTATTCGGCGATCTTCCGGTAATTGACGTCGCCGGTCAGCTCGGTGGAGTCCTGGTTCTTCTCGTCCTTGGGCTGGAAGGTTCCGATGCCGATGCGGTCCTTCTCCGAGAGCAAGAGGCGCTTCACCCGCACGTGCCCCATCACCTTAGCGAAGTCGCCTTTGTACTCGGCCATCAGCTCCCGGTAGATGAGCCGCGAGGCGGGACAGAGATCGCCGGTGACCGGGATCTTGAAGCCGCTGTCGGGCGGGCAGAGATCGGCGAAGACTTTCTCCCGCCAGTCCTCGGGGACCAGCAGCAGCGGGTCCTCGTTCATGGGCGTGGGGAAGCGCTCCTGGTGCGCGGCGCCGTCCGGGCCCTTCTTGTCCAGCACCCAGGTGAAGGTATAGAGCGCGCCTTCGGGCGTGCGCGAATACTCCTCGAGGCCCTTCTTCAAGAGCCGCACGATGGTGGACTTGGACGACCCCACCGGCCCATGCAGGAGGATGACGCGCTTCTCGGTGCCGTAGCCCGCCGCCGCGCTCTTGAAGACGTTGACCAGCTTCATCAGCGCCACGTCGAGTCCGTAGACCGCGTCGCGGCCGCCGTTGGGCTCGTCGTGGAAGAAGTGGTAGCGGATGAGCCGCTTCTTGTTGTCGATGTACTCGGTCTTCCCGTGCGAGAGGATCATGTCGTACATGCGCTGGAAGGCCGTGCGCGTGATGCGCGGCGTGTCCCGCACCATCCGCAGGTAGTCCTCGAGCGAGCCCTCCCAGTGCAGCTCCTTGAAGCTGCTCTTGTCCTGGAGGGCGGCAATGCGGGAGACGAGGCTCGTGTCTCCAGTGTCCCGGAACGTCGACATGTCCATCCCCTCTGGCGCACCTGGGCGCCGCGGATTCATCGACCCTAGCGCCGCAGGCGGCGGAACTGCAACGAGTGGGGAACCAGCCGCCCGCCCGCTTAACACTAGACGCGCGCCAAACGGCTTACATTCCGGTTGGCACCGGGGAGCGGCCGTGCAACTGTCCGCCGCCCCTGCTCCCTCGTCCCAGTTGCATAAAAGGAGACCGCGGCGTGCACAAGCGGAACGCCTGCCCGTGAAGCGCGGCCCGCTCAGCGTCGTCCTCTTGGCGGCGGTGGCCCGCGTGCTGCCGCTCCTCTTCGGCTACGAACACTACGGCGACGCGCCGGTGCGCATCGAGCTGGCCGAGCGCTGGTCGCGCGCGCCGCACCTCTGGCGCGGCTTCGTCGAGGCGTACCAGTACGGCCCGCTGCACCTCACGCTCATCGGCGCGCTCATCCGGCTGCTGGGCGATCGCGTGGCGGCGGCGCGGGCGCTCTCGTTCTTCTGCGGGCTCGCCTGCGTCTGGCTCCTCTATCTCATCGCCGAGCGCGTGCGCGGACCGGAAGCCGGCTTCTGGGCCGCGGTAGGACTCGCGCTCTCGCCGCTCTTCATCCAGGTCAGCACCACCGGCGCCTCTGAGGCGCCCTTCCTCGCGCTCTTCCTCGCCGCGCTCCTCTGCCTGCTCGACGACCGCGCGCTGCCGGCGGCGCTGCTGCTCGGCGCAGCGGGGCTCATCCGCTACGACGGCTGGATCTACTTGCCGCTCTTCGCCGCGCTCCTCTGGTGGCGCGACCGCGAAACGGGCGCAGCCGCCGTCTATCGCGCCCTCGGCTTCGCCGCCTTCTGCGCCGCGCCCGCGCTGTTCTGGATGCACCTCAACGCGCGCTTCACCGGCGATGCGCTCGCGCCCATCCACCACATCGATCTCGACCACGCCGCGCTGGCACAGATGATGCGCCACTTCTTCGGCGAGGCTCCCTGGCGGCTGTACGGCCTCGTCTACTGGCCGGTGGCAGTGCTGGGCATCGCCACGCCGGTGCTGGGCGCGCTGGCCCTCTGGGGATCTGCCCGCGCGCTGCGCCGCCGCGAGCCAGGCTGGGAGCTGGTCGCGCTGGGCTGGCTTCCGGTCGTCTACTTCACTTTCCGCACCTCGGTGCTGGGCAACTTCCGCCCGCTGGGTCGCTTCGCGCTGGTGGCCACCGCGCTCGCGCTGCCGTTCGCCCACGACCTCTTTCTCGACTCTGCCCGACGCGTCCGCCGGCCGCTCTTCTCCGCCTGCATCGCGCTCTTGGTGCTGACGCCGCTCGTCCTCGCCGGGCTCTCGTGGCGGCGCAACGGCATCGTCGCCGAGTGGGCGCGGCCGCTCTCGCCCATCGGCTCTTTGCCGCCGGGCATCGCCGACGCGGCGCAGTTCCTCAAGGGCGAGGTCCGCCCCGGCGACGTGGTCCTCCTCGACGCCGTCTGGGACTACCTCGACATCCCGCTCGCCTTCGCCGTCAATCTCAGCGACGACCAGTGGGTCCGCGCTTCCTGGACGGACGAGTTCGAGGACCGCCTCGCGCGGACGACGCCCACCCTCGCCGTGCTCATCTACCAGGGCAAGCTGGGCGACTGGACGCAGGATCGCTTCGACTTCCGCGGGCTGCACTTCTGCCAGCAAGCGCGCTTCACCTACGCGACCGTCTACCGCCGCTGCCCCTGACTCAGCCCTTCCGGTGCCGGAAGTACTCGACCTGGAACTTCTGCACGTTCTTGTTGTGGCAGATGAGGTCTGGACAGAAGACGGTGGTGCCGTCGTTGCGCGAGACGAAGTAGAGGTCCTTGCACTCGAGCGGATGCAACGCGGCCTCCAGCGCCTTCTCTCCCGGGTTGGCGATGGGCCCTGGCGGCAGCCCCTTCACCACATAGGTGTTGTACGGGTGCCGCAGCGAGAGATCCTTCTTGTGGATGTTGCCGTCCCACTCGAAGTGGTTGGAGAGGAGCAGCGCGTAGATCACGGTGGGGTCGGCCTGCAGGATCATCCCGCGGCGCAGGCGGTTGGTGT
>JANXXR010000385.1 GCA_025350525.1 Deltaproteobacteria bacterium | reverse complement strand
TCCTCTTGCGCTGCCCGCAGCGCGGCGTGAACGTGACCGAAGCCTTCGCCGGCTACGCGCTCTCGGGAACTCCGCCGGGCTGCGAGACGCAGGCGGTGGACGAGGTCGGAGACCTCCTCGTCTACGAAGTCAGCGGCCGGGTGGCGCCGCTCTGTCCCGGCCAGTACGCGACCTTGACCGAGGAGCAGTTGCACGACGCGCTCTATCTTCCCGCGCTCTCGTCGGAGGCGGAGTCGGTGCTCGAGCGCGGCGTCCTCGAGCCCTGCGCGCCGGGCCAGGCCAACTGCGCGCTCAGCCGCAGCGCTTCGGCCGTCATTTATTGCGGCGTCGTCCGCACCTGCGCCGAGGGCGCCTGCTTCCAGGGCGAGACGCCCGACATCCAGCCCGACGACGTGGCGGCGAGCCTCTACTACTACCAGGCGCTGGCGCAGGCGAGGACGCCGTCCACCGTCGCGCCGGCGGCATGCGGGCCGGTACCGATGAGCGTGCACTTGAGCACGCTGGTCAGCGAGGCGGTGACCGCGGCCACCGTGCAGCGCTTCATCGAGGCGCAGCCGTGGGCCGCGGCGAACCTCCCGGCCTCCGCGCAGGGAAACGCCGAGACCGCGGCCGACCTGCGCAACTTCTTCGCCCAGCGTCCGCGCGGCCTGTGCCTGTTCGTGCGCGGCATCGACCTCGAGCGGCCGCGCGACGCGGAGATGGTCCGCCAGAGCCTCGCCTTTCCCGTCTTCGCGCCGCAGGATCCGCGGCTGCCGGGTCGCGCGACGCCGCTCCTGCGCGCGCTGCAGCAGGCCTCGTTCGAGGACGAGAAGATGCTGCAGCTCTTCGGCCACTGCGACCTCGGCGATGCCCGCGCCTGCAAGCTGAAGCGCGACCGCATGGCGGCGCAGCTGCGCACTGCTCTCGGCAAGCTGCAGCCCGGCCTCGGTAACCTGGCGGCGGACGAGGTGCCCTACCACGTCGGCGCCTCGGGGCCGTTTCACCTGACCGACCACGATCCGCTCCACGTCACGCTGGAGAGCACCGCCGAGGTACCCAAGTCGCGCGGCTCGCGCTCACGGCTGATGATCCGCTACCAGCCGCTCTGGCCCGAGTCGGTGACCGAGCGGCGACTCTCCTGCCAGCAGCAGCCGGGAATCTGCCTCTTCCGCTCGCTGTGGAAGACGGGCGCGCAGGCCGGCGCCGCGGAGGACGGCTTCGAATCCCTGGTGGCGCTCTTCGCCCGGCGCGACGCGAACACCCGCTGCGTGCGTCGGCTCTTCAACGCGCTCGCGGCGGCGGGCGAGGATCGCCTGCTGGAATTGCAGCGCGAGCTGCGCGAGCCGGTGGGAGCAGGCGAAAACCGCGCGCCGTGCGACCCGCGCGGACGCGGGCCGCTGGGCCTCGTCCCGCGCGGCGACGAGGGCGCCTGCGAAGCGGATCCCGCGGCGAAGCCGTTCGGCGCCGTCGCCGACGACGGCTGCCGGCCAGTCAGCTTGGTCTACGTGCAGGAGGAGCCGTGGGCCGCAGCCGCCGCGCGCATCGCCTCGATCGCGGCGCAGAAGCACGTCGAAGTCTCGGTCTCCGGCGTCAAAGCGAGCGAGGTGCACCGCGGCGCGCTCGGCAGCTGGGACGTGCTGCTCACGGTCGCGAGCAATTATTACAATCGCCACTATCCAACGCTGGTGCCGCTGCTGCATCCGGCCGGCAACCAGAACCTCTCCGGCGGCGCAGCGGTGAGCGAGCCGGGGCGGCAGCTGCTCACCGCGTACGAGTCGTCGATCGTTTTTCCGCCGCCGTCGTGGCTGGGTACGGCTGGCCCCTTGCCGGCGCCGCGCAGCGAAAGCCTGCGACGCCTCGAGGAGGATGTGGCCGCGAGCGGCCCCGCGCCCATCTACCCGCTCGCCTTCCTCCACCCGGGCACGCTGACCATCCCCGAGGCGCAGGGCGAGGCGGCGCGCAGCCCGTGGTATTTCGCGCGGCTCCTGACGGCGTGGAGCGCGCAGCCGTGATGGCGCTCGTTGCGCTCCTGCTCGCGTCCGACGTTCGCGTCGTGCAGTACGCGCCCAGGGCTGCAGTGCTGAAAGGCTGCGCCGAGTGCCGGGAACAGCCCGTGGACGACGCGTGCGAGGTGCGCGCGGGCTTCGCGATCCAGCCCATCGACGACTACGCGAAGGACCGCTGGCCGGCGCCGGGGCGGCTCAAGCTCCTCCGCTCGAAGGCGGAGCCGGACTGCGCCGTGCCGGCGAAGGTGTTGCTCGGCCCGCGCGCGCAGGTGAAGCTTCTGGCGGTACGGATGGAGAGCGCGCCGCCGGCTGCGGCGCTCCTCGACAAGCTCGGGCCCGGCGTGGACGGCTGGCCGCAAGGGCAGGCCTCAGGCCTCAGGCTTCAGGCGTCAGGCCATCTGCCAACGCCCAGTCCGCCGATGATTTCGCGCCAGCCGGACCGGGCCGCGCTGCGCGAGGCTGTGATCTGCTGGCCCTCCGAGCGCGGCTGGCCGCAGGCAGTGGCCCGCGACGCGCGGCCGCTCGACGCGAGCAACCGCTGCGAGGCGTGGCTCCTCTCCGTCAATCCCGACACCGGCGAGCCCGATCCGGACGGGGCGTCGTTTCGGCTCCGGCAGGCGTCGTTCGCGTACGCCGCACCCGAGCCCGCCGCTCCTGCTCCGCCGCGCGAGGCTCCCGCTCCGGCTGCCCGTGAGCCGGCTCCGAAAGCGCAGGCGCCGCCGCACTGCACGGACGCGGCGCGGGCGCAGTCCGCGACGCTCGACCGGTTCGACCAGTGGGACCGCCAGATCCGCAGCGCGACGCGCGCCTCGCTCGACCGCGGCGCGTGGACGCTGGACGCCGCCGCCTGGGCCGGCCACTGCCAGGAGCTCGAGGTGCTGCACGCCGCGATCGAGCAGCAGCTGTCGTGCGCGGTGGCGCTCCTTGGCCGTTGCGTCCCCGGCGAGGCGCGCTGATGGAACCCTCCCGGCCCGACGCGCTCGCCTGGGCCGCGCTGGGCGCGCGCGCTGCGGCGGGATGGCTGCGCTGGCTGGCCGCCTGCGCGTGCGGCTTCGCCGGCCTGTTTGCCATCGGCCTCCTGCTGGCAGCGGTCGATCGGCCCTCCGCCGAGGCGCCCGCGCAGCCGTCCGCGTCCGCCTACCTCGACTTCGATCTCGCGGTGCTGCGCGCGCTCGCGTCCCGCAGCCTGCGCGGCGAGCCGGGGATGGAGCTGATCTGGTCGCGCCGTCCCGACTGGCAAGTGCGCGAGGCGCCCGCCGCGCCGCTTTCCCTCGCGACGCCGACGGAAGCCTGGGCCGCCGCCTCGTCCGGAAGGAGCCGCTTCCGCACCGCCGCTCGCGGCGCGCTCGAGGCGCTGCCGTTTCTCCTCGGGGGACTGGCGCTCGTCTTCTTCGGCGCCGCGGCCGCCGGCGCGCTCTCCCGCCTGCGCGTACCGGCGCTCGGTGTCGCGCTGGTCGGGCTGGCGCTGCTGCCGATGCTCGACCCCGCGGTGTTCTACGACCGCACGCGCTCGCTGGGCACGGGCCTGTTCGGCGCGGCGTTCGTGGCGACCTTCGCTGGAGCGCTCTCGGGCGCAGCCTCGCGCGCTTTCTTCGCCGCGCATCCGCAGCCGTCGCACCTCTCCTCGCTGGGCGGCCGCAAGGCGATCCTCACCGCTGCGCGCCTCGCTGCGCTGGATGCCGCCGACTGGCTGGTGCCGCTCGTCCCCGCGCTCGCGGCGGCTGCGCTCTTCGTCTGCGCAAAGGCGGACCAGGACCCGGGCGCGCGCGGGCTCTCCAGCGGCTTCGGCGCGCTGGTCCGATCGGCGATGGGCGAGCCCTCTGCGTTCGAGCGTCTGGCCTCCTGCACGCTGGTCGCGGCGGGCCTCTTGCTCCTCTGGTTCCTGGGCCACCGCTTCGTCCTCGAGGTGCGCGGCGCGCTCTCGGCGCGGAAGGCGCTGACGTGAGCGGCTTTCGCGCGGTGGCGTCGGTCGCGGCGCTGCTCCTCGCGGCCGGCGTGGCGCAGCTCTTCGCGCTCCTGGTCCGCGACGAGCCATTTCCTTTCGCCGCTGCCGCGCTCGCGCTCCTCTTCGTCGCCGGCGGCGCGCTGCTCTTGGCCTTCATCGCCCGGAACCGCGGAAAGGCCTCGCGCGACGCCGCGCCCGCCGACTTGCTCACCGGCGGCGCGCTGTTGCTCCTCGCCTGCCTCGCCCTGTGGGTCTTCGCCCGGACCGGCGTCTTCTTTCCGCTGCGCCTTTCGCTCTTCTTCCGCCGCGCCGACCTGCTCGAAGCGCCGCTGCCGATGATGCTCACCGGAAGCTGCCTGCTCGCGCTGGGAGCCGCCGCCACCGCCGCGCTCACCGGGACGCTCTGGCTGCTTTTGTACTCGCGCGGGATGCGGCGCGCCTCGAACGCTGCCGGCGCGTTGCTCTCGTTCGCCGGCGCGGTCCCCTACGTGGCCTTCGCGCTGGTGGTCCGCGCGCTCCTCTGCAAGCCCGTCGCCTTCCTCGCCGCCGGCCGCTTCCTCGCGCTCCGCCCCGACGAAACGCTCGCGTACCAATCGATGCTGGGCGCGGCTCCCGGCCTGCTCGCTGCCTCGCTCGCGCTGGGTCTCGCGGTCGGTCGCGGGCTGTGGAGCTTTCTCGACCAGGTCCGCGTCGCCGAGGAAGCGAGCGACTCGTTCCTCACCGCCTGCCTGCGCGGGCAGAAGCCGTGGGAGATTCTCCTGCGCCACGGCCTCTGGCTGCGCCGACGCCGGGAACTGGGCGCGCTGCTCCTCGGCGGCATGGCGGCGGCGGCGCTCATCGACGTGCTCTCGAACACGCTCATCGACAGCTTCCGCCCGCCGGGCTTCCCGGCCTATCCCTCGCTCGGCGCCGCGCTCTTCCTGCGCGGCGTCGGGGCCGACGGAACGCCCGCGCCGCTCGACGGTGCCATCCAGGGAGCGCACGGCGTCTTCGTCCTCGCCGCGCTGCTGCTGGTGCTGGCGCAGACGCTGCCGCACCGGCTGCGCAAGGTGTCGCTGCGCGAGGGAGCGCTCCGCGTCGATCAAAGCGTGCTCTTGCGCGAGGTGGCGAGCGCGCACGGCCTCGCGCCGCGGCCGTCGCTCCAGTGGGTGCTGGGCGAATCGGGGGCGGGCAAGAGCGCACTGCTGCACGCGTGGTCCCTGCAGCTGCCCGACTCGATCCTCGTCCCGCAGGACCCCGACGACGCGCTCCCTGCCGCGCTCTCCGCCACCGACCTCGCACGGCTCGCCCGCCACGGACACGCGCGCGGCGATCGGGTCCTGCGCGATCTGCTGGGCCGTCTCGACGACGATCGGCTGCGCCGGCGGCTCGACGACCCGTTCACCTCGGTCGCCTCGTTCTCGCGCGGCGAACGCCAGCGGCTGCTCCTCTGCCTCGCGCTGTCGCGGGCGCGCGGCAACCCGGGCCGCACGCTGCTCCTCGACGAGCCGACTTCGGCGCAGGACGGCCCGCGCGCGACAGCGCTCCTCGACTGCCTCCGGGAGCACCTGCGCCTCGAAGGCCCGGGCTCGGTGGTGTTGACCTCGCACGACCCCGAGCCGCTCGACGCGCTGCTCGGCGATCGCGCGCCGGTGCCCGACCAGGTGCTCTGGCTGCAGGATCGCGTCACCTCGTCGTTCACCATCGGCGAAGGCCGGCGCTGGGACGGCCGCACCACGGCGCCACCTGCGCTGCAGCGCTATCTCGACTCGATCGGCGAGCTGCTCGAGGCGCGCGATGCGCCTGCGTCCGCCGCGACCGGCCCCTCGGGCGCTTCGATCCGCCTGCTGCGGGCGCGGGTCGAGATCGGCGGACAGCCGTTTCTCGTCTCCGCCGAGGCGGTGCTGCGCGCGGGGGAGCTCGTGGTGCTGTCGGGCCCTTCGGGTTGCGGAAAGACCACGCTCCTGCGCGCGCTGGCAGCGGCGCCCGGCGCCGCGGTGGGCTACCTCGCGCAGGACACGGCGCGCGCGTTCCCGGCGGAGATGCCGGTGCGCGAAGTGCTGGCGGCGCGCGATCCGCAGGCTCTCTTGCGCTGGTTCGGCGACGACCCTCCCCCCGAGCGCCCCATCGGGGCGCTCTCCGAAGGCGAGCGGCAGCGCGTGGTCTGGGCGGGCGAGGCGAGTCGGCTCTCCCGCGCGCGCGGGCTGCGGCTCCTGTTGCTCGACGAGCCCTTCGGCGCGCAGGACCCGCCGGCGCACCAGCGACTGATGGGAGGGTTGCTCGGCTGGCTCTCCGAGGAGACGGGCCGTTCGGCGGTACTGGTCTCGCACAGCCCGCAGGTCGATCTGGGCCTCGCGCGCCTCGCAGGCGTGCCGGCCGTAGAGTGGGCGTTCGAATCGGAGGAGCAGCCCGCATGAGCCGCCCGCTCGCCGAGCGCAGGCCATGGACGATGGCGCTGGTCGCCGCCTCCGGCTTGACGCTCTTGTTGCCCAGCGCCTTCGCCCTGCTCGCTCCCCCGGAACTGCTCGACGCGGCGGTGGCGCTGGGCGACCAGCGGCTGGGCCTCGGCGCCTTTGGCGTCTTCGTCGTGAGCGCGCTCGTCGCGCGCCTCGTGATGATCCGCCGCCGCACGCCCGAGGAACGGCTCTCTGAACAACCCGACCCGCCGCCCGTCCAAAGCTCGGAGACGCACCTGCGATGACCGACACGCTCGCGATTCGCCGCCTGGTCGGCGCCGCGCTCCGCTCACTGCGGCGACCGGGCGTGCGCCTTTCCCGGATCGCGGGGGCGCCGCGCGACGAGCTGCTCCGGCCGCCCCTCGCCATCGACGGCATCGTCGCCGCCATGCGCGGGCTCTTCGAGATGCAGCCCGCCGCCGCCGACAAGCTCCTGCGCCCGGCGCTTGCCGACTGGCGCGACGCGGTGGGCTGCGCCGATCCACTCTTCCTGCCCGCCAACGCGAGCGAGGTCGTGCCGCTGCCGCTGCCATCGTGGTGCGCGTGGCTCTTCGACGCCGACGTGCTTCGCCCGGCCGGCCCAGCCATCGTGGACGGGCCGCGGGTGGTGATGCAGGCGTGGCTCCTCGCGGTGCGCGAGGCGGAGCTCGAGACGGTGGAGTGCTTTCCCGTCCTCTTCGCGGGCCGGTTCGCGCCTGCCGCGGCCCCGGTTACGGTGCACCTCGCGATCTCGCCGCCGTATCTCTCTCCGCAGTGGCGAGGTCCCGTCTGCGTGCGGGCTGCGGCACATCGATCGTCGGGAGGACCGGTGCGGGTGTGGCTGGGTGCCCCGGCTTCTCCCCGCGGACCCGCGCCCGGCGCGCCGGGCGAGTCGGTGGCGACCTGGGTGACGCAACCCGCGCACGCGGCGCCCCAACCGGACTGGCCGGCGCAATGGCCGCGCTGGACGGTGCTGCGGCTCCTCGAAGGCCGCGAGCCGCAGGCGCTCTGGGACCTGCGCTCGCTCTGGCAGGCGCGCGCCGCTGCAGCGCCGGAGGCGTCGGGCCGCGGCAGCCTCTCTTTGCAGCCCTCGACGATGCGCCTCGCGGTCGATCTCGGGAGCACCGCGACCATGGTGGTCGAGGAGGACAGCGCGCTCGCCGGCGCGGTGGGCGGGAAGCTGCTCCCGGGGCCGCATCCGCCCTCGGGCTTTCGCCGGCTGGCGGGAGATGCCGCGGGCGCGGCGCGCTACGGCTGCGGGGAAGAGCTGTTCGCTCCCGGCGGCCAGCTGCCCACGGCGCTCGCGGCCGGAAGCGCGGACGCAATCGCGGCCGTGCTGCGCGGCGATGCCGACGCCGTCCACCAGCTCTGGCTGCCGCAAGGCCCCGACGAGCCGCTGCGCGCCGACCGCTTCAAGTCGCCAGACCTGATGCTGATGGCCGACTGGCTCTCGAGCCTGCCCGGAGAGTGGGACGCCGCGCAGGTCAGCCGGACGCTGCTGGAGACCTACGGACACCTGCTCGGCCGCGCGCTGGCCGCGGCGCACGCGGCGCCGCTGGTGGTCCCCGAGGGCGGGCGCTGGAGCCTGCACTGGCCGCGGCTCGACCGGCTGGACACGGCGCTCACGCATCCCGACTGTGGCTGGCGGGCGGCGGGCGGCGAACCGTTTCGGGAGATCTTCGCAGGGGTGGCGGAAGAGATGTGCGCGGGGCTCTCGGCGGCGTGGGCAGAGGTCACGCACCGGCTGGTGGCGGACCCGCTCGCCGCGCGAACGGCGGGGGAGGCCGCCATCGCCGCGAAGGCGCGCGCGCGTCCCATCGACGCGTTCGTCGACTTCGGCGGGCTCACCGTGCAGATCACCGTGCGGCTGCCCGCGGCAGCGGGCCGGACGCCGCCGTTCATCGCCGGTTCCTCGATGAGCTACCTCCTCGGCGGAGAGCGGCTCATCGACGCCGCCGCCTACGCCGCGGCCGACGGCGTGCGCGACGCCTGGCGGGCCACCGCGCGCAGGTGGCGGACGCTCATCTCCAACGGCGGCCGGCTCGAGCCGGGAAGCGCCGAGGCCGCCGCGGCGGGAACGACCATTCTCGAGACGGTGCTCACGCTGGTGCGCCGCCAGCTCGAAGGGACGCTGCGGCGGGCGGGGTCCGGGCTGCGCGGAGCGGGCGTGCGGCTCTACCTGCTCGGCGAAGGCTGGAAGCTCGCCGCGCTGGACGTTCCCGACGACGAACGCGAGACCGAGACCATGCACCGGCTCTCCCGCTCGGTGCGCTGGCCGGGGCTCGACGTCGAGCTGGAGCGGATGGACAAGCGTCGTCTCTGCGAAGGCGCGCTGCACGCTGCGGCGGCGGCGGCTCCCGGCGACGACGCGGTCGAGCTGCAGGGCATCGACCTGACCTCGGGCCAGCGCTGGTTCGGCGCGGTGGACGCCGGCGCTTCCGGCGACCCCGCTCCGCGGCCGGGCGATCCGTGGTGGCAGGAGTTCGCCGCCGACCTCTCGGAAACCGGCTCGCTCCTGCGCGTCGAACAGTGGTTCCGCGCCGGCGAGCCGCCCTTCCGCTCGGGCCTCGCCGGCGGCAAGCTCTCCTTCGACCCGCGACGGTCCGTGCTCAAGCAGTGGCTGGATCTGTCGGGGCCGTCGCTGGTGGCGCTCCGCATCCACTCCCGGCTCTCGCGCGCATCCTGATCGAGAAGCGCGGCGCTGTCCTTGTGGTAGTGAGCCGGACATGAGAAGGCGTTTTCTCTCGAGCCGCGGAGGCAATCAGATTGGATTCCACCACCCGTGTTGGCTACACATTTTGTCCGCACGAGGAGTATCTCGCGTAACTCCCCCGAAACGACGCGCCGGCAGTCGTGATGTAGCCCACCGAGTACGGGGATTTCCTGGAGGCGCCCTCTGTCGCGGGACGGCGTGGAATCGGCTGCAAGGCCCACGGGCCTTTGTGGCCGCGCCGCCCGGCAGTGGACCTCAGTGCCCGCGCGACACCGGCGCTGGCGGCAGTGGCTGTCCGCCGGGACCGGCCGCGAAGTTCAGCGGCGAGATCGCCTCTTGCTGGCCGACACCTGGCTTGCTCCAGTCGCACACGCCCTTTGGGAAGGCCGAGTGCAGCCTTGCAAGTTGCGCGGCGCCGAACGTCGCCGGCGCGTAGTCGGTGCTTTCCAGAGGTTCGAGTTGGCACTTCAAGATGTTCTCCGCGAGTGGCCCGCCGGCGACCTGACGCGGCGAAGCGTGCCTCGGCAATCTCGGATCGGCATCGCACACGGCCATGTTGGTGACCGGGTTCGAGAACGTGAGATCGCCGGTCAGGTAACACAGGTCGAACGCGGTCGCTGGTTTCGCCTCGATCACTTCCTCCTGGGTGCGCACGGCGTTGAGCGTCGCCTTCGGGGCGCTGACCGTCAGTTCAGACAGCCAGGTGTCCATGGTCAAGAACGACTGCAGCGTCACCGCCGCGAACTGTGCCGGCGTGGCGGGCAGCAGTCCGGTCCCGTATCGCCACATGACCTGGTTGCCGTGGTTGCCACCATTGGCGGCATCGATGCGGGCACGCTCCGAGAAACTGCGCCAGATGTAGTGGATGCCCTGTTCGTCATAACCGCGCGAATCGATGATCGGCAGCTTGCCGAGGTTCTTGCCGCTCGATACGATGCCGGTCCGGTAGGCAATGTCGAGGGCCGGCCGGTCGGCCACGCTGCGGGAAGCCGTAAGGTTCGAATCGGCATTGGTGCCACCGATCTTTTCGTTCAGCACGACGAACTCCTCTGGCGTAATCGCGCCGTCGAGGAGCGCCTTCAGCCCGTACTGAATGCCGACGTTGTCGAGGGTCTGCAGCGCGCGCGTGCTGCCCTTCGCGATGCCGTCGGTCGTTCCCCAGACAGCGGCGGCCAGGTCGGGGTCACCGCAGCGCGTGCCGGTCAGATTGGTCACGGGGTCATAGACCAGAGCTGCCGGCAGCCGGCAGTTGTTTTTCGGCGGGCCCACTGGTGCCAGCGCGCCCTGCGGGTTGATCACGAACGTAGGAATGTAATTGCCAGGCTTGTTATTGAAGCCGAAGAAGTTGTTCCAGGAATGGCAGCCCTGCTGATCGAGGTGGCCGTTGATCGCCGTCTTCTTCGCATTGATCTGCGCCTGGGTCAGGCCGGTCATCAAGTCGGTCCACTGCGGGCCAGCGTAGAAGTTCACCAGCAGCACGCAATCGCTGACCTCGAGGCCGGTGGTGATCGAGTCCGGATAGTCGCAGCTCGGCTGGATGCCGTCGAGCAGGCCCGGAAAAATCGACGCGGCGGTGTTCTGCTGGATCGAGCCGCCCGAGCAACCGTTGCCTAGCGTGTACTTGATCTCTCCGTACGTGTCGACGATGTGCTCCTTCATCATCATCAGCGTTTCGCTCACCAGGACGCGGTTCGAGTTGTAGAGTGAATCGGTGAGGCTATTGTCGACGACCATGAAGCCGCGCGACAGCGCCGAGTCATCGGCCCAATTCTGCTCGCTGCGGAATTGAAGGCGCGGCTGGCCGGTCGAAGCGCCGAAGGTGTAGACCACCTTGCCGTTCCATTGCGGCTGCGGCGCCAGCGCCGTCCACGGCGTCGCGCGGGTCGGGTCGAACAGCACCGCAATATCGTAGATGCCGCGATTGATGGTGCCGCGTTCGACGCGCACGATATACGGCACCGTGAGGCCGGTCGTTGTCGTGGTCATCGCGAGATCGGCCGGCGCGCTGCCGACCGTGTACGGCTTGAAGCAGTTGTTCGCCGGTGCGGGGGCCGGCGGGCTCGGATCCGGCAGCGCGCTCGAGCAACCCGCGGTCGTCGTGCGGTACCACAGCTTGTACTCGGTCGCGATGTTGCATTGCGCATCGACGGCGAGAGTCGTCAGGCCGCTGGCGTTCGACGCCGACGTGTTGCCCGATGGTGCGACGGGCGTGGGCGTCGCGCAGATCCATGGCGTGGTCTGCGAGCCCAGCAGCACCGGTCCGCCGCGCGGGTGGTTGGTGATCGTCAGGCTGGCCCGAGCCTGGTCCTCGCCCCGGTCGTTGGCCTCGGCGACAAAGAGGTTTTCCCCGACCACCAAGCCATGCAGCACGCCGCGCAGGGTGCGCGCCTCCTCAGCGTCACCTTCCTCATCGTCATCTTCGCGAGCATCTCGGGACCCACCACCGCGGTGGGACCGAGCTTCGCGTTCGACAGCGACGAACGCCGCATCGACGTTCACGCCGTTGAGCGTCAGCTTCACTTCTTGCATCGGCACGTCCTTCGGCACCTGCACCTCGACCAGCGCATCGCCGTCGCTGATCAGGTCGGCGCGGTTCGACAAGGTCCTGATCTCGAAGTTGGACCGCGGCGCCTCAACCCGCGATTGGCCCAAGGCTTGAACTTCGGCCTGCGACGATGCCGTCGGTGCCGGAGCGCCTCCGCCACAGCCTGCGCCGAAGACAGACAGTGTTGCGACGACCATGACACGAGACCGGACGGTCAAACTGGAGTGGGTGTTCATCTTGTTCCCCCGTTCTGCGGCTGGTTGAACTGCCCACAGAAACCTGCTTTGCCGACGCCATTGCCGACCGTAAGGCAGATCAGGAGCAACGCTCCTGAGAAGGCGAGAACCTGCCCCGAGAGTTCCTGCCCGGCCCGCGCCGGATCACGGAAGTCGCCGCCATCTACCGCCCATCGGCGATGCTCTACTCCGTTGCTTCGGACGGCGCAAGCGCGCCTGCCTTGTGGGCTACATAGCGGTTCGATGGGGGAGCGCGTGCATGGCACTTTCAGAATGTTGCAGCCGTGAAACTCCCTCCTGAATCGTTTGGGTCCGGAACGGTGAAGTTGGAATGCGGAATTGGCAGTTAGGAAGATCCCCGATTGTCTGCGCCTCGACGATGAAATCTGGAACGGTAGGCAGGAGCGCGGGGTTGGTCCTGGGCGTGCGCCGACCGGCGGTGCCGCCTTCACCTGCCCGGAAGAGCAGCCCCCTGTCACGCCAATGGCACTCTCGCTGTTACGGCGGGGACGCGCTGTTACGATTGGTTAGGTATCCGGCTCGCTCAGGTAGGCCCTACGGGTAGTGTCAGAGGGGGGCGGTAGGTTGCTGCGCAGGGGCATGGTGCCCGGCGGAGCGAGCGATGAGCGGGATTGGCGATCTACCTTCGACGCAGTTGGAGTTCG
>JANXXR010000377.1 GCA_025350525.1 Deltaproteobacteria bacterium | reverse complement strand
CAGCACGACGCGGAGCAGGCGCCGCCGCGCGACGAGCTGCTCCGCCGGGTGCACGAAGCGACCGCGATCCTGCCGATTCTTTCCGACCGGGTGGACGCCGAGCTTCTCGATGCCGCGCCCCGCCTGCGCCTGGTCGCGAACCACGCCGTCGGCTACGACAATGTCGATGTTCCCGCCTGCACCGCGCGCGGCGTCTGGGTCACCAACACTCCCGAGGTGCTCACCGAATCGACGGCGGACCTGACCCTGGCGCTGATCCTCTCGCTCTCGCGCCGGCTCCGTGAGGGGGAGCAGCTGGTGCGCTCGGGCAAGTGGGCGGGCTGGGCTCCGACGCAGCTCCTCGGCGTCGAGCTGTCGGGCAAGACGCTGGGCATCCTCGGCTATGGCCGCATCGGGCGCGCGGTGGCGCGGCGGGCCGAGGCTTTTGGAATGCGCATTCTCTTTACCGCGCGGGGCGGCGGCGTGCCGCTCGACGCGCTGCTGGAGGAGTCGGACGTGCTCTCGATCCATTGCCCGCTGACGCCGCAGACGCGCGGGCTCTTCGACGCCCAGCGCCTCCTGCAGCTGAAGCGCGGCGCCTTGCTCATCAATACCGCGCGCGGACCGATCATCGATGAAGCGGCGCTGGCCGCGGCGCTGCAGGCCGGACACCTGGGCGGGGCGGCGCTGGATGTCTTCGAGCACGAGCCACAAGTTCACCCGGCCCTGCTCGGCCGCGACGACGTGGTGCTGCTGCCGCACCTGGGCAGCGCCACGAGGGAGACGCGGCAGCGCATGGCGGAGGTGGCGCTCGCGCAGGTGGAGTTGGTGCTGCGCGGCGAGCGGCCCACGCACCCGGTCAACGACATCGGCGCCGGCGGCGAGGTGTTTTGATCAGGCTTCGGTGCGGACGGCGGGTCCGGGCTGGCGGTACCACCAGGCGATCCCGAGCAGGAAGACGCTGACCACGAGGTAAGCGCCGATGCGCGCGCCGGTCGAGGGCAGGCCCCACGCCGCCTTCAGCGCCAGGAGCGCCGCCACCACACCGAGCCCAAGGCCGACGTGGCGCAATCGAGGCGCTGCCCGGGCGCGGCCCACTCCGACGCAGCCGAGGCTGGCGACCGCGTACCAGCTGACCAGGAGCAGCGTCGAGGTGCTGGGACTCGTGGCGAAGGCGAATTCCTGATGAACCCAGAGGAAGGCGAAGATCCACGCGACCGCCCGCGCGGGGCCTGCGCGCGCGCGGAAGGCGGCGAAGGCCCAGCCCGCCGCGACCAGGAGCGCGACCGCCGACTCCGCCGTGCCGAAGGGCAAGTATCCGTACTCGGGCCGCGCGGTGAGCAGCCCCAGCGCGACGGCGGCGGCAAGGCCCAGGATTGCCTGCGGCGCCCATTGCCAGGTTCGGTTGGGAATGGCGCTCTCGAGGAAGAGAAAGAGGATGGAGACGGCGGTGGCGGCGGCCACCTCGAGGCGCGGCGAGGATCGGGTGGCGATGGAGACCGCTGCGATGGCGGCGGCGAAGGCCACCAGCGCCGCGGCATCGCGCAGCGTCCCTTCGCGCCGCGAAGAGACGAAGACCAGCACCGCGGCGGCGCAGGCGAAGGCGGCGATGGCGGCGTCGGTGGGGCCCAGCGCGAAACCCAGCGCGCCGAGGAAGGCGCCTGGGACGACCGCGAGATCGGTCCAGTCGGCTGCGGCCGGACCGGCTTCGATGAAGCCGTCGAGCAGCGTGCCAGCCGGCTCCGATTCCACCAGCTCGACGAGGACCAGCCAGGCCACGCCGGCGAGGGCCGCGGCGATGGCGGAGACCCGCGAGGAGAGGGGCGCGACGGTCGCGAGGTTGAGCGCGGCGGCGGAGGCGAGCAGGCCCAGCGTGCCAGGCGCGGCCGGATCGCGGCGCCGCTCGCGAAGGGCAGGACGCCGAGGGCGGCCACCGCGAAGGGCAACGCCAGCGCCAGCTCCGACGAGTGCTGAATCTTGGGGAGAAAAGCGATGGCTCCCACGAAGAGCGCCGCCGCGGCGCCGAAGACGCGGGCCGCGATCTTCCACTGCCGCGAGCCGAGCGCCGAGCCGCCGGCGATGAGCACCGCCGCGGCGTAGGCGGTGAGCATGGGCGCCGTGCCCTCGCCGCTGCTGGTCACGAAGGGAGCCACCGCCGCGCCGCCGAAGCCGACGCACCAGAGAGGCTCGTCGTCCTGCACCAGCGCGAAGCCGGCCAGCGCCACCGAGGCCACCGCGGAGAGCGCGAGGGCGAGGAAGGGCGGCACGAGGTGCATTCCCGGACCCGCCGCCCAGGCGCAGACGTGGACGATCGCGAGGGCGAGGCCGAGCAGGCTGTCGCCGAACGATCGCTCGCGTGGACGCAGCCACACGCCCCACGCACCCAGCCCCGCGGCGGCGGCGAAGCCGAGGAGGACGCGCGGCACCGGACCGAGCAGGCCGTGCGAGACCGCCCAGCCCACGAAAGTTCCGACGGCGGCCAGCGCCAAGAGCGTCGCCAGCGCGAGCATGCCGTAGCGGCCCACCAGCGTCTCCAGATCGAGGGCGGGGCGATCCGGCTCTTTGCCGGAGACCCGCGCCGCGCCCGGCAGGGCTTCGACTGCCGCCGCCGCGATGGGAGGCGCTGCGACGGCGGCCGCCGCGCGCTGGGTCGAAACCGGCTCGAGCCGCTTGCGCAGATCCCCCAGGTCGCGCTGGAGGTCCGAGACGGTTCCTTCCAGCGCGGCGAGGCGGGCCGCGAGATCCGCTGCGGGGTCTGTCATGCGGTAAAGCATCCGCCTCGCCGCGAGGCCCGGTCAAGGCGAGCGGCTGGGCCGCGCCTGCGAAATGGGCCGAGCGCTAGTCTTTGCCGGGAAGGAAGGGCTCGGTGTCGGCCCACGCCTCGGCGGGCTCGACCATCTTCTTGCGGGCGCCGCCGGCGGCGGGAAGCCTGAGGTCGGCGGCGCGCCGGGCCGGCTGCGCGGCCCTGGGCTGCTGCTCGGCCCGCAGCACGCGCTCGCTGGTCTTCACCAGCGAATCGGGAATCAATGAAATGGAATCGATTCCCTGCTCCACCAGGAAGGCGGCGAACTCGGGAAAGTCGCTGGGCGCCTGCCCGCAGATGCCGACCTTGCGGCCCCGGCGGTGGGCGGCGTCGATGACCCGTGCGCAGGCCTGCCGCACCGCGGAGTTGCGCTCGTTGAAGAGCGGCGCCACCAGCGCGCTGTCGCGATCGACGCCGAGGATCAGCTGGGTGAGATCGTTCGAGCCGATGGAGAAGCCGTCGAAGATCTCGGCGTACTGGTCGGCGAGCAGCACGTTGGAGGGCAGCTCCGCCATCACGTAGACCTCGAGCCCGTCGCGGCCCTGCACGAGGCCGCCTTCGCGCAGCACCTCGATGACCTTGCGGCCTTCGTCCGGAGTGCGGCAGAACGGCACCATGATCTTGAGGTTCTTGAGGCCGAACTGCTCGCGCACCCGCCGGATGGCGCGCATCTCCAGGACGAAGCCCTCTTTATAGTCCGGGTGGTAATAGCGCGAAGCGCCGCGCCACCCGATCATGGGATTCTCCTCCTGCGGCTCGAACTGCTTTCCGCCCAAGAGCGTGGCGTATTCGTTCGACTTGAAATCGCTCAAGCGCAGGATCACCGGCTTGGGATGAAAGGCGGCGGCGATGGTGCCGATGCCCTGCGCCAGCCGGTCGACGAAGTACTCGGTCTTGTCGTGGTAGCCGCGGGTCATGGCCTCGACCTGCGCCTGCGTCTGGGCGTCCAGCGACGCGAACCGGGTCAGCGCCAGCGGATGGACTTTGACCCAGCTGGCGAAGATGAACTCCATGCGCGCCAGCCCGACGCCGTCGTTGGGGAGCATGGCGGTTCCGAAGGCCTGCTCGGGGTTGCCGACGTTGAGCATCATCTGCGTGCGCGGCCGGGCGAACTGGTCGCGGTCGATCTCCTCGACTTCGTACTCGAGGGCGCCGCGGTAGATGCGTCCCTGCTCGCCCTCGGCGCAGCTCAAGGTGATCTGCACGCCGTGCGGCACCGTCGAAGTGGCCGTGCCGGTGCCCAGCACCGCCGGGATGCCCAGCTCGCGGGCGATGATGGCGGCGTGCGAAGTCCGCCCGCCGCGCTCGGTGACGATGCCGGCGGCGATCTTCATGATCGGTTCCCAGTCGGGGTCGGTGTTCTCGGTGATGAGGATCTCGCCCTTGCGGAACTGGTCGAACTGGGCCGCGCTCTTGATGACCCGGGCGGTGCCGACGGCGATGCCTTCGCCAACCGCGAGGCCCTGCGCCAGCTGCTCGCCTTTGCCGATCAGCTTGTACATGCGGAGCGCTTTGCCCTTGCGGTTGGAGTGCACCGTCTCGGGGCGCGCCTGCAGCACGAAGAGCTCGCCCGTCTGGCCGTCCTTGCCCCATTCGATGTCCATGGGCGCGTCGCTGCCGCGCTGGTTCGAGTAATGCTCCTCGATGCGCAGCGCCCACTCGGCGAGCTGGAAGACCTCGGCGTCGGTCAACGAGCTCTGGCCGCGCAGCTCTTCGGGCACCTTTTCCAGAACTGTGCCGGTGGTCGAATAGACCATGCGCTGTTCCTTACTGCCGAGCGTCTTCCACACCAGCGGCTTGTATCCAGCCCGGAGCATTTCCTTATGGACATAGTATTGGTCGGGGACGACCTGCCCTCCCACGATGGCCTCGCCCAGCCCATAGCTCGAGGTAATCAGCACCACGCCGCGGTGGCCGCTCTCGGGATCGAGGGTGAAGAGGACGCCCGAGGCGGCCAGGTCGGAGCGCACCATCTTCTGCACGGCCACGCTGAGGGCGACCCCCAGGTGATCGAAGCCCATGTCGGCGCGATAGCTGATGGCCCGCGCGGTGAAGAGGCTGGCAAAGCAGCGGCGGACGGCGTCGAGCAGCGCGGCCGGGCCGCGGATGTTGAGGTAGCTGTCCTGCTGGCCAGCGAAGCTGGCGCCGGGGAGGTCTTCGGCGGTGGCCGAGGATCGGACGGCGACGTCGGTGTCGGCGCCGTCGCCGAAGCGGGCCGAGAGCGAGTGGTAGGCGGCCACGGCCTCGTCGGCGATCTCCCGCGGCAACTCGGCGCTGGTGATGAGCCGGCGGATCTCGGCGCTGCGGACCACCAGCGTCTGCATGTCGTGCGGGTCGATGCCGTCGAGCAACTCGTGGATGCGCGCGTCGAGCCCGGCGCTGGTGATGAAGTGGCGATAGGCCTCGGCGGTGACGGCGAAGCCGTCGGGGACGCGGATGCCCAGCGGCGAGAGTTCGCGGATCAGCTCCCCCAGCGAGGCGACCTTGCCACCTACCAACGCGACGTCCCCCAGCCCCACTTCCCCGAACCACCGGACCAAGCGCATGCGAATGCCTCCCGGCGGCAATTTGCGCATGGGCTCGCTGCGGTGCAGCGTGCGCTCCTAGACAGCCGAGGCCACCAGCTGTTCGATGCGCGACAGGGCAGCGTCGAGCTGTGCCTGCCCAGGACCAAAAGAAAACCGCGTATAGCTGCGGAAGCGCGAGGCCCGCTGGCTGCGGCGCTTGCCGGGATTGACGTCGAAGAACTCGCCCGGGACGGTAATGACTTTATGGCCCAGCGCCGCGCGGAAAAAGCCCATTCCGTCGTTGAGCGGCGGCGGCAGGTTCTTGAGGTTTCCCCAGACGTAGAAAGTTCCGTCGGGCGCGCGGTCGGGGCGGATGCCGATGCGCCCCAGGCGCTCGATCATGCTGTCGCGCTTTCTGCGGAAGGCCCGGTGGATGGCCAGCGTCTCCGCCTGCACCACGGCCTCGTTGAGCAGCCCGATGGCCGCGCGCTGCAGCGGGCGCGAGGCGCCGCCGTCGAGGAACGAGCCGGCGCTGGCCACCGCGTCGATGACCTTGGCCGGCCCCAGGGTCCAGCTGACGCGCCAGCCCGGATAGCGCCAGTTCTTGGTGAGGCCGTCGAAGATGATCACCGGATCGCGGTTGACGTCCTCGACATAGCGGGCCGCGCTCTCGATGGGCAATTGGCCGGGCCGCGCATTCCAGATGTAATGGGAATAGAATTCATCGATCAACAAAGAGCATTCCTGCTCGCGGGCGATGCCCACCCAGCGCGATAGCTCCTCGCCCTGCACCAGCTTGCCGGTGGGATTGCAGGGATTGCTCAGGAGCAGCGCCGACAGGCCGCGGCCCTGGATCTCGCGGATCAGGTCGTCGGGGGAGAATTCATACCCGCGCTCGCCCTCCAATAGAATGGGTATGGCGGTAAAGGCCTTGAAGACGTCGAGCAATTCCTCATAGGCGGTGTAATCGGGGAGGAAATGGCCGAGGTTGACGTGGCCCAATGACGCCGCGGCCCGGGTCAGCGCCGCGCGGCCGCCGCCGCAGATGCTGACGTTCTCTGCGCTGTATTGCGATGGCAGGCCCTTGCGGAAGAGCCCGTTGTAGAGCGAGGCCACCGTCTCCCGCAGCTCCCAGAGGCCGGGCACCGGCGCGTACTCCTGGTCGTCCACGCGGACCGGGACCTCGT
>JANXXR010000317.1 GCA_025350525.1 Deltaproteobacteria bacterium | reverse complement strand
CTGCAGCGGCCGACGCCGGCGACGCAGCCAAGAAAGGCGGAGGCGACGATGGCGGTAATGTCAAGGGCTGAAGCAGGGATCCGCGTGCAATTTGAAATTTCAGACTATTTTTCGAACAGACGCATCGCGCCGTTTGTTTTCGTTGTGCGCTGCTTGACTCAGCTCGGCTTTTGCTCAAAATGGACGAGCCCCGTCACATCGAAAGCGTCCTTCGGGAGAATCAACTCCTAAGGCAGTGGATCGTTCCCTCATGTCCAAGCACCAGGTCATCCGCGACGCAGGTCAGAGCATCCTCGGCGTCTTGCGCGCCGAGCTGGTCGCGCAGCGGACCAAGGCCAAGGCGTATCTGGCCACGCCCACCGCCGAGTTCCTCCGCAAGAACGCTCCCTGCCTGGTGCTCTACCTCTACGATCTGCGCCCTTCCTTCGAGGTGCGCACCACCGAGAACTGGCACCTCGAGGAAGAGATCACCGACGAGAAGGGCGAGACCTACGTGGTCCGCTACGGCCGCCCGCTCGACATGGGCCTGCACTACCTGCTCACCGCCTCCGCCGACGATCTCGCCGACGAGCACGAGATCCTCGCCCTCGGCATGAAGGCCCTGCTCGATCACGGAAAGCTCTCCGGCGAGACCCTGGTAGGCGACTCCTTCATGAAGGGCGAGACGCTGCCGGTCTCGGTGGACGACGGCTTCGATCTGCAGACCGCCTCCACCGTCTTCGGCGGATTTGGAGCAGGTCCCCGTCTCGCCGTAGGCTATCGCGCCGAAGCGCGGCTCTTCTCAGGCAAGGAACTCGGGCGCAGCAAGCGCGTGCGCGAGCGCCACATCGATGTGTTCGATCAACTCAGGCCACCCCCGGGCAGCGTCAGCGCCAAGGAGCTGGGGTTGGAGGCGAAGCCACCGAAGATCGTGGCGACGAAGAAGTGACCGCCTTGGCAAATGCAATCGCACTTTCAAATGCAGTCGTTCGACATGTGGTCATCATGAACAGGAAGCAAACGCAATCTCCCACGCGAGACCGCCTCCCTTGTGCGGCCTCCAACCACCGAACGTAACAGGAGCAGTCCATGGCAACGTCTTATCTCTCTCCCGGCGTGTATATCGAGGAGGTCGATCGCGGTTCGAAGCCCATCGAAGCAGTGGGCACCTCGACCGCGGCGATCATTGGCGAGTCGTCCGTTGGCCCCACCAACGAGGCGGTTCTGGTCACCAACTGGGCGCAGTTCACCCGGACGTTTGGCGACTTTTCGCATTCCACCCACCTCGCGCACGCCGTGTACGGGTTCTTCAACAACGGCGGCACCAAGGCCTTCATCTGCAACGTCTCTCCCAAGACGATGACGGCTGAGCAGGCCGCGAAGGAGGCCGAGAAGAAGGAGGCCGAGGCGAAGAAGGAGACGGCGGCAGGCAAGCCCGCTCCGGCTCCCGCCGCGGGCGCTCCGGCGGCAGCGTCGTCGGGCACCAATCCCGGCCTGTTCATCGGCAAGGACGAGGGTCCCGGCCGCCGCACCGGCCTGAACGTGTTCAACGACATCCCGGAGATCTCGCTGGTGCTCGCCCCTGGCCAGTCGGATCCGGCCATCCAGGACGCGGTCATCTCGCACTGCGAGAACAACAAGTACCGCTTCGCGATCCTCGATTCGGCGGAAGAGCTGAACAAGGATGGCATCGCAAAGATGCCCAAGCCGCGCGACTCGCAGTATGCGGCCTACTACTTCCCCTGGATCCAGGTGTACGATCCCGAGAAGGGCAACATCTACGTCGCGCCCTCCGGCCACGTGGCCGGCATCTACGCCCGCTCTGACTCGGAGCGCGGCGTGCACAAGGCTCCCGCGAACGAGATCGTCCGCGGCGCCCTCGGCCTCAAGTACACCATCTCCCGCCCGGAGCAGGACTTCCTGAACCCGCGCGGCATCAACTGCATCCGGAACATGGGCGACCGTGGCATCCGCGTGTGGGGCGCCCGCACCGTGTCCTCGGACCCGTCGTGGCGCTACATCAACGTCCGCCGCCTGTTCCTGATGATCGAGCAGTCGATCGAGATCGGGACCCAGTGGGTCGTCTTCGAGCCGAACGACGAGACCCTCTGGAAGCGCGTCAACCGCAACATCAGCGCCTTCCTGCTGCGCATCTACAACTCGGGAGCGCTGATGGGGAAGACGCCGGAAGAGGCGTTCTACGTGAAGTGCGACTCGGAGACCAACCCGCCGGAAGTCGTCGACGCGGGCCAGATGGTTTGCGAGATCGGCATCGCTCCGGTGAAGCCGGCGGAATTCGTCATCTTCCGCATCGGCCAGATGGCCGGCCAGGCGAAGTAAACAAAACAGAGCAGCAGGGGATGCCCGGGGCGGTCAGTCGCCCCGGGGTCCCGACGGGTGGCGGGGGCGGGCGGCAAGGATTCGGGAACACGATCGCCGCGGCACAGCCGCGCATCGGTCCCCAGCGATGTGTCGTAGCGGAAGCCCGGACCTGACGTCCGGAAAGCAGTGCACAAAGTCCCCTGAGGGGGGCGATTACCCGGAGGTAGCAACATGGCTGTGAAGTGGACACGTGACACCCTGAAGGGCAGCACCAAGACCCAGGGCGACTTCAACCTCGCCCACCGGTTCACCATGGAGATCGACGGCGTCGCCATCGGCGGCGTTCACACCATCGAGGGTCTGGAGCACGAGCACGAGGTGGTCGAGTACCACGACGGCGACGAGGGCGTGACCCGCTTCCGTCCGGGCCGCCAGAAGCCGGGGACCCTCAAGGTCACCCGCGACTTCTCCGCCACCAAGGAGTTCTTCACCTGGCGGAAGTCGGTCATGGACGGCAAGGTCGACCGCAAGTCGATGTCGATCATCCTCCTCAACGACGCGGGCGAAGAGGCAATGCGGTACGACTTCCAGGAGTGCTGGCCGAAGAAGTACCACGGCCCGTCGCTCAACGCGCGCAACAGCGCCCACGCGACTGAGGCGCTCGAGATCGCGTTCGAAACGTTCCAGATGAAGTAGGCGGCGGGGCACGTCGACGGGAACACGAAGGATCGTGTCCCCGAGATGTCCTGCAGCGCGCTGCGTACTTCCTTGGCCCCGAGGGTTTCCCGTTGAGTCGGGAGTGCCCTCGGGGCTAAGGTTCTCTGAAGGGCAAATTTTTCAACACTCGCGAGTACCGGAGGGAGTTCTACCGAAATGGCTTTCAAGACCGAGTTCGAGTTCACGCTGCCCAAGGGCTTCGTCGACGAGCAGGGCAACCTCAATCGCAAGGGCGTGATGCGCCTGGCGACCGCCAAGGACGAGATCATTCCGCTCCAGGATTTCCGCGTGAAGAACAACCGCGCCTACCTGGTCATCATCCTGCTCTCCCGCGTGATGACCAAGCTCGGCGAGCTCAAGGAAGGCGAGGTCAACCCCGGCATCGTCGAGAACCTCTTCTCCGCCGACCTCTCCTATCTCCAGGAGTTCTACCGGCAGATCAACGAGAGCGGCACCGCCAACGTCACCGCCAAGTGCCCCAGCTGCGGCCAGGAGTTCCAGGTCGACATCGGCACGGGGGCGACAGCCTTGGGGGAATCGTAAGCTACCCGTTGGAGAAGATCGCCGGCGAGGTAGCGTATATCGCGTACCATTTCCACTGGTCCCTCGACGACATCCTGATGATGGAGCACAAGGAGCGCCACAACTGGATCCAGGAGATCTCCGAGATCAACAAGCGCATCAACGATGCGTCCAAGGGATCCGACGGCGGCGGCGAGTCGTTTTAGGAAGGGCACCAAGGTCAGGCAAGCAGCAACGAGGACCCAACCATGAGCAGCCTCTACAAGAGCCCTGGCGTCCACATCGAATCGGCGGGAGACCGGTACATCCCGCTCGAGCGCGTCGAGACCGGCGTCACCGCCTTCCTCGGAGTCACCAACAAGGGGCCCAACAACGAGCCGACCCGGGTGGGCTCGTACGAGCAGTACGCCAAGGTCTTCGGCGAGGGCGACAGCTTCATGACCTCCGCCCTCCGCGGCTTCTTCGACAACGGCGGCAAGTCGGCCTACGTCCTCAACGTCGCGCCCGAAGGCGGGCTCGATCCCACGCCCGACGACTTCATCGGGCTGCAGGGCAACATCCCGCGCGGGCTGCAGGCGCTGGAGCGCGTCGACGACGTGGACATCGTCATCGCGCCGGATCTGATGACCCACTATAAAAAATCGGTGGGCTTCCAGGAGCCCAGCCACATCCTCGCCGTGCAGCGGGCCATCATCGAGCACTGCGAGAAGATGCACGACCGCTTCTGCCTGCTCGACGCGCTGCCCGGCCACAATCTGCAGGAGGCGGTGGAGTGGCGCGGCCACTTCGACAGCTCGCACGCGGCCTTCTACTTTCCCTGGATCAAGGTGCGCAAGGGCGAAGAGGTGCTGGCGCCCATTCCGCCCTCGGGGCACATCGCGGGCTCGATCGCGCGGGCCGACGGAATCGAGGGCGTGCACCGGGCGCCGGCCAACCAGCCCATCCAGGGGCTGGTCGACGTGGCCCAGCGCGTCCGCAAGCGGGACCGCGACTACTGCTTCGATCACCGCGTCAACACGCTCATCGCCTTCCCCGGCCGCGGCATCCGCATCTGGGGCGCGCGGACGCTGAGCTCCGATCCGAGCTTCGTGCAGATCAACGTGCGCCGCCTCTACATCCTCATCCGCAAGAGCATCGAGAAGTACGCGCAGTGGGTGGTCTTCGAGCCCAACGAGCCGTCGCTGTGGAAGAAGCTGGTGCGCTCCTGCGACGACTTCCTCGGCGACCTCTGGCGCGAAGGCGCGCTGGTCGGCGGCGCCAAGGCCGAGGCCTTCTACGTCAAGTGCGACGACGAGACCAACCCGCCCGAGGCGCGCGACGTGGGCGAGCTGATCGTCGAGATCGGCATCTCGCCGGTGAAGCCGGCCGAATACATCATCGTCCGGATCCACCAGTTCACCCGCGAGCGGACCGACGCCGACAAGGAAGAGCCCGCCGCAGCAGCCGCGGGCTAGTGCGTTGATCGCACTGGCGAACCGGTCAGTGGCAGATTCTCGTCTGCATGCCCCCTAGTCAAGCAGGCTAAATTCTGATAGACTGCTCCGCGCTAAGGTTTTGTCCTGAAATCGCGGTTTTAGTTGCCGCGCCCGGGCCGCTGGCGGAGGATCGACATGGCTTCTGCGTCACGCAAGGATCACCACGCGATCGGGTACTTCCGGGTCGAACTCGACGGCATCGACTCCGGGTCGTTCCGCAAGTGCGGCGGCCTCAAGACCGAGACCGAGGTGTTCGAGTACCAGGAGGGCGGGGACAACGAGGCGACCCACAAGCTGATGGGTCCGACCAAGGCGTCCAACATCGTCCTCACCAAGGGCTTCGTCTCCGATCCCGCGCTCTTCAAGTGGCGCGACGAGATCCAGGCTTCCGGCACCAAGAAGATCGCCCGCCGCAACGGCTCCATCGTGGCGCTGGCGCTCGACGGCAAGACCGAAGTGGGCCGCTGGAACTTCCAGAAGGCCTGGCCGTTGCGCTGGGAGATGTCCGAGTTCGACGCCCACTCCGGCGAAGCCGCCTGCGAGATCCTCGAGCTGGCCGTCCATTCCATCAGCAAGGGCTGAGCGGCAGCTTCCGCGGAGACTTCCGACCATGCCCGAGAACGCATCCAAGACGAGCGGCGGACCCTCGCTGGAGCAGATCCTCTGGCGTGCCATGGACCGCTGGGAAGAGCGGCCCGCGCTGATCGACAGCGACGAGTTCGCCGCGCACATCGTGGGCGTCTTCCAAGGCGACGTTCCCGCCGAGACCTGGGTGGCCCGCTTCTTCGACGGCAAAGACGGCGGCGTGCACAAGGGCTCTTCGGACATGGCCGAGGCCGTCGTCCGCGCTACCTCCGAGAGGCTGGCGGTCTACGAGTTCGACCTGCGCAAGCTCGAGTACGTCATCGTCGAGTCGGAGGAGAAGGTCGTCGTCGTCTCGGACTTCGGCCAGTTCGCCCTGCGCAACGACGACCTGGTCAGCCGCGCCATCGAGGCCGCGGTCATCCCCAAAGGACAGCCGGGCTCGGGCACCAGCCGCGGCAGCGAGCCCAAGGCCTACTTCGTCCGCTCCAGCGGCGAAGTGGTCGCGGTCGACGTCAAGAAAGTCGCGCGCTCCCTCGAACAGCTCCTCGTGCGGCAGGTCTCGATGCCGGCGGTCAGCAAGCCCGGCGCGCGGCTTCTGCCCTTCGCTCCCGCCCGTCGCGCGCTCACCGAAGCGCGCGAGGCGCAGGCCCTGCGCCAGGACGCGCGCACCCGGCAGGCCCTTCCCGCCGCGCCGCGCCTCGAGCGCACCCGCGCCTCCGACGAGCGCCCTGCCGCAGCGGCCGGCGCGCAGACGGCGCTCTTCCTGCTCATGCCCGACGGCACCCTGGCGCGTCCCGAGATGGGCTCGGCCACGCGCTGGCAGGAGATGGTCGGCCAGTACGCCCGCAACACCGCCGCCACCGTGCCGGTGACGCAGGGACAGCGGCTGACGGTCCAGGCCGGCAACATCGTCGCCATCATCCAGCACGTCGGCGCGCCCGGGACGGTGGGCGAGCGCACGCTGGCGCGGTCGGAAGCGCTCTCCGCGGTGCGCGGCGACTCGGCGCCCGTCCGCACCCTCGGCGACGACGACCTCCGCAAGGCGCTGGCGGGAGGAGCGATGGTGGTGCCGGGCCTCGCCCGCGCCGATCAGTTCTGGATCCAGCCCGACGCCGCCTTCAAGCCCGGCGCGCTGGCGCAGGGCGGAGCGGGCGCGGCCAGGTCGCCCGCGGTGGTGGCGCAGCCGCTGCAGCTCGGACAGATGACCGGCGACCCGTGGGCCGACTGGGCGCTGACCGGCGGCGGCGAGCTGTCGCCGGAAGTGATGATGGCCCTGCGCGGCCGCAGCAAGCACGCGCTGCGCTCGACGCTGGGCGGATCCGGCGACGATCTCTCCGTCGCCCCCGAGCTGGCGGAGCGGCTGCGCGGCGTGCGCGGCCAGGAGCTGCGGCTGGCCGGCGCGCCGGTGGTCGGCTTCCGCGCGCCCGACGGCAGCGTGGTGATGCAGCGGGGGACGAGCTCGATCCATCTCGCCGCCCTGGGCCGTCCCGACGCCGTGCTCGAGCCCCTGAATCTCTCGCTGCCCGGCGTGGACGCTCCCCTGGCCGCGCGCTCGGGAGCCATTCCGGCCACGGCGCTGGCCGTGCTGCAGATGGCGCTGGAGCAGACCGCCAACGCCGGCGGCTACAAGCTTCCCATGCTGCGCCTCGTCTCGGCGTCCGACGCACAGGAAGTCGGGGCGGCCATGGACCTGTCGAGCTTCGACCCGCGCCGCACCAGCGTGCGGCTGGCCGGGCCCAGCTCCATCTACGACGGCGGCGGCGGCCAGGTGGCGCAGTTGCTGCTCTCGATGCCGTTCCCCAACGGCGGCGAGATGCACGTCGGCGGCGACCTGAGCGAGGCGTTGCAGGCCTACCTCGGCAACACCGTCCAGCCAGCAGCGGGCGGCGCGGGCGGCATGGTTCTGCGGCTGCGCGGCGGCGACGCGAGCTCGCAGCTCGTCTCCGGCGATGGCGCGGGCCTGCTCGACTGGGGCGGCATGCACGCGCAGGCGGCAGAGCGCGCGCAGGACGCGATGATCACGCTCGACCTCCCGATGGTGCAGCCGCTCCTGGCCGGGTCGTCCAGCGTCTCGGGGCTGCCGCTCTTGCTGCAGCGCGCGCTCTTGCAGGCCGGCGACTGGACTCCCGGCCCCGGCGCCGCGGTCCCGACCTCCATCCGCGAGTTCGCGATGCGCGGTCCCTTCGATGCGCTGGGCGGCCAGCCCGACTTCGTCTCGATGGCGCCTCAGGCGCGGCCGCTCAATCCCGGCGAGGAAGAGATCGTCATCCCCATGCCGCTCTGGGCCCAGATGGGGCGCGGGCAGCTCTCGGAGACCGATCAGATCATGTCCTCGCCGCTGGCGCGCTCGGGCTACACGCCGCCGATGGGCGTCTACCGCCTGGTGGTGCCGGGCGGCGGGCCGGTGGACATGACCTCTGGCGCGCCTGCGGGCACGCCGGGCATCGTCGACCTGACCGGACCCACCGGCCTGGAGATCGTCGCTCGGGCCAACCGCAGCGGCGTGCAGGCGTCGTCGCTGGGCGGCAGGCAGTTCCTCGGGCGGGTCGCCGTCGACGACGGCGAATCGGTGGTCTCGCGGCGCGGGCGCATCCGGGTCGGCGCGCCGCTCGACGGCGGATTCCAGTCGAGCGACAGCGTGCTCTCGCAGGGCGGGGGCGCTCCGGACGCAGCTCCCGCCGTCGTCTCGGGCGCGCAACCTTCGCTGCCCTCGGTCCCCGAAGCGCCCTCGGGCACCTACCTCGACGGCACTTACAGCGCCTCCAGTGGCGGCGCTCCCATGGCGGGCGCGCTCGGCTCGGCGATGCAGATGAGCAGCGATGTCGCCGCGCGCACCAGCATGCCGGGGCGGCCCAACATCGGCTCCGGCTTCGGCTCCGACAGCAGCGGCTTCGCCGCGCGCGCGCAGGCCGCCGGACAGCAGAGCGCCGGCTCTCCCAGCCTGCCGTCTTCGGGAGCGAGCAGCGCGGGGTCCACCGTCTCGGGCGCCGGCACCTTGTCCAGCTCGGGCGGCAGCGACCAGACGCTGGTCGCCACCGCGGTCGACGGCTCGGTCGTCGGCGCGCAGGTGGGCTCGGGCGTCGCCGACATGACCGGCGCTTCCGCCAGCGCCTCCAACGCGGCCAGCGCCGCCTCCCGCGGCTCGGGCAGCTCGCCCTCGTTCATCGCCGGCCTGCGTCCCGGAATGTGGAGCGGCAACCGGCGCAGCGACACCGCCAGGTACCAGGCGTGGTCGTACTCGAGCGGCCGCGACGACGTGCAGCGCAGCACGGGCGGCGTCGATCTGGGAAGCCTGGCGCGGCCCAGCTATCCCTCGCTGCCCACCTCGCTGCGCTTCCGCTACGTGGGCGCGCCGCTCTGGTGGTCGGGGGCCACGCGGTCGGGCGGGCTCAGCTCGCGCGGCGACGACTTCGAAGAGAGCGACTCCGCTCCCGCCAGCCGCGCCATGCGCGCAGGCGTGCGGGCGGCGACCTCGGCGGCGTCGATCTGGCGGTCGATCCTGGTCTCGAGCCCGCAGTGGGGCGGCCCCGCCGAAGACTTCAGCGGCGGCATGGACTCCGGACAGGACAGAAGCGCCGACGAGATGAGCAGCCTCTCGCGCCGCTTCGACGCGCTCACCGCCGCCTCGCTGGTGGGCTCGGGCGCGGCCGGCGCTGCCTCGGGCGGCGCAGCCTACCTCGCCATCAATGGATCGGGCGCGGCGGGCACCGTCAGCAAGGCCGCGGCCCAGCGCGCCCGGCTCAACTCGATCGAGATGTCGATCGTCGCCGCCATCCCCGCCGCTCCGCCGCCGCTCGAGTCGATGGGCTCGGGCCAGACCGGCGGCGACGCGCCGCACGC
>JANXXR010000309.1 GCA_025350525.1 Deltaproteobacteria bacterium | reverse complement strand
CCACCAAGTTCACGCCGCCGGGCGGACACGTCCGGGTCCACCTGCGCGACCTGGGCGCCAGCGCCATGGTGACGGTCTCCGATGACGGACCGGGCTTTCCGCCCGACAAGGCGCAGCAGATCTTCGAGCGCTTCTACCAGGTGGACATGGGCGGCACGCGGCGCTACGGCGGCACCGGCATCGGGCTGGCGCTGGCCAAGGAGATCGTCGAGCTGCACGGCGGGCGCATCTGGGCCGACTCGGGCGGAGGGGCGCGCTTCACCGTCGAGCTGGTCAAGGACCGCGAACATTTCCGCCCCGACGTGCTGGAGCGGCGCGGGCCGGCGCGCGACATGGTCGCGGGGTCGCGTGCCGACGACCGCGGGCTGATGGACTTCACGGTGCAGATGGCGGCGCGGGACGAATACCGGCTGCTCGACATCGCCGAAGCCACCGAGCGGCGCATCTCGCTGCGCGACACCGACGAGCACCTGCGCGCCCACGTGGCCCTGGTCGTCGACGACACGCCGGACATCATCCGTCTGGTGCACACCTCGCTGCGCACGCACTTCAAGGTCATCTCCGCCGACGACGGGCTCAAGGGCCTGGAGATGGCGCTGCGCGAGCGGCCCTCGCTGGTGGTGGCCGATCTGATGATGCCCGGCATCGACGGCCTGGAGCTGACCCGGCGGCTGCGGGCCGACGAGACCACGCGGCACATCCCGGTGCTCATGCTGACCGCCCGCGGCGATCTCGACGCCCGCGTCGCCGGCCTCGAGACGGGCGTCTCCGCCTACCTGGCCAAGCCCTTCTCGCCCCGCGAGCTGCTCACCACGGCGCGGGCGTTGGTGCAGGCGCAAGCCACCACGGCGGACATCGTCCTCACCCAGCGGATGGACTCGCTGGAGACGGTGGCGGCGGGGCTGGCGCACGAGATCAACAACCCGCTCAACTATCTGAAGAACGCGCTCGCCCGGGTGCGGATCGACGCGCAGGCGCTCATCGACGGGAAGGTCGAGGACCTGCCGCGGACCTCGGCGCGGATGCGCGAGCTGTTCGACATCGCCGAGAGCGGCATCAAGCGCATCGCCGGGACGGTGGAGCTGATGAGCAACTACGGCCGCGCCGGGTATTCGCGCCAGATCCGGCCGCACGACGTCTTCGGGGCGGTGCGCGACGCGGTGGCGCTGGTGCTGCCGGCCACCGGGCGCTCGGTCCGGGTCGAGACCGACCTGGTCGGCGACGGATCGGTGGAGTGCGTGCCGGAGGAGTTCAACCAGGTGGTCAGCAACCTGGTGCAGAACGCCATCGAGGCCTCGCCCGAAGTCGACGGCCTGGTGCGGGTGAGCGGCGCGGTCGAAGGCGAGATGGTGGTGCTGCGGGTGAAGGACAACGGGCCGGGCGTCAAGCAGGAGGACATCGCGCGCATCTTCACGCCCTTCTTCACCACCAAGGGAGCGGGCCGCGGCATGGGGCTGGGGCTGACCATCGCCTGGCGGGTGGTGCAGAGCCTGGGCGGCACGCTGGAGGTGCTGCCCGGCCCCGGCGCCGAGTTCGTCCTGCGGCTGCCGCGCAAGCAGCGGCTGCGCGCCGTCTCCTGATTTCGACGCTCTCCGCCTTTAAAAAGCAAATCTCACCGCGAAGGCGCGAAGACGCGAAGGGGTTGGGCTTGAGGGGGCGCGCCGGCGGAGAGAGGGGTTGGGGTTGGGCGCGAGGAGGAGTGCCCGTGGTGCGAGGGTGCGTTGCCGGGACGTCTCCGCGCGGGCCCCCGTGCCCGCCACTTGGTCCGCGTCTCGGCGCCAACCTTCTGCCGAGCAACGGTCGCGACGCCACCACCGCGATCGTCGCCTCCAGCACCAAACCCGCCCCCTTCGCGTCTTCGCGCCTTCGCGTCTTCGCGCCTTCGCGCCTTCGCGGTGAGATTTTGCTTTTGCTTCTTAGTTCTGCTTCTTCGCCAGGAGCGAGATCTTGTTCCGGGCGGCGAGGACCTGCGCGCGCAGGACCTCGGCCTGGCGGGCGAGATCCTCCATGTCCAGCTCGACCGCGCTGCGCCCGATGTCCGCCGCGTCGTCGGCCACCTTCTGCATGCGCTCCAGCACCATTTCCAGCTGGAAGTGACCGTCCTTGAGCAGCTCCTGAACTTCCTTGGCCATTTGACCAAGGCCGCCCATCCGCTGCAGCACCTGGGCAAACTGCGCCCTGCGGTTGGCGATCTCCTGCGCCCGGGCCATCAGCGCGGCGGCGTCGGCCTCCTGCTTGATGCGCGCCGACTGGACCGCCGCCACCAGCTTCTGCACCTGGGCGTTGATGCGGTCCTGGCTCTCGGCGGCGCGGGAGAGCGCGTCGGTGGCCCGCTCCAGGTTCTTCTCGGTGTTGAGCTTGACGTGGGCCGCCTGCGCGGCCAGGTCCTCGAAGCGCCGCAGCTCGTGGTCCAGCGCCAGCGCCGCCTCGGAGAGATCGCTCGCCTTGTCCGCCTTGGTCATTTGACCAAATTACCCGACCCGGCGGCCGGCGTCCTCAGCCGCAGCCGTGGGTGTTGGCGGAGAGAAAGGTCGAGAGGCCCTGGCAGGCGGCGGTGTGGAAGGCGCCCTGCACGTGGTCCCCGCTGTCGAAGAAGAGGTCATAGGTGCCGGTATAGGCGCCGTTGGCGTTGCCGGTCAGGGTGACCGTGCCCGAGACGGCCGCGGCCGACTGCGCGGCGATCTGCTTGCAGGAGGCGTCGTTGACGCCAAAGCTGGCGACGGCGAAATGCGCGGGAGGAGCGCCGCTCCCGACGGTGAAGAGGAGGTGGGTCGCCGTTCCGGTGGGCGCTTCGATGGCGCCGGTGGAAGCGTTCACGTCGGCGAGGAAGAGGACCAGCGTCCGCGCGCTCTGCGGCTCGAGGTTGGCCGCCAGCTTGGTGCAGAGCGTGCCCGCGTCGGAGAGGACGATGGCCGCCACCGGCAAGGTCCCGGAGGCGAAGGCCACCGTCGCCGGGGAGGAGACGGCGTCCGAGGGGCGCAGCGTCTGGCCGTGGATCGCGCCGGCGAAGGTGGCGCTCGAGCCGCCTCCGCAAGCGGCGGCGAGGAGGAAGGCGGCACAGGCTCGGGGCGTTCGCGGTTCTGGAGTCATTCTCGGTCGCGGCGTCATTCTCGGTCCTGGCGTCATTCTCGGTCCTTCCGGCAGAGGCATTGCTCCGGTGGCGAGGGCGAGTGTCGCGCGCTTGGCGCCGGCAAGGAAGGGGGCGGCTCGACCCGCAGCGATTCGAAATCGACCCGGAGGCGCTTTGGAGAGCCTTGGTCATTTGACCAAATGCCCGCGGGCGCGCAGGTAGAGTGGCCATGCCCGACGACTCGAGCGAAGTGCTGGCCGCCAACGCCGCCTTCTATGCCGCCTTCGCCCGCCGCGACGCCGCCGCGATGGACGACCTGTGGGCGCGGGAGGCGAAGGTCGCCTGCCTGCACCCAGGCTGGGAGCCGCTGCTCGGACGGGACGCCGTCCTGACGAGTTGGCGCCGGATCCTGCTCTCCGGGGGCGCGCCGCCGTCGATCCGCTGCGAGCAGCCGCAGGCTTATCTCGCCGGCGAGGCTGCCTGGGTAATCTGCGCCGAGGTGGTCCCCGGGGGCGCGTTGGCGGCGACCAACGTCTTCGTGCGCGAGCGTGGCAAGTGGCGGCTCGTGCACCACCACTCCTCGCCCCTGCCCTCCCGCGAGCGCGGTCCCGAGGACCGCGGTGGCGGCCTGCCCAATTAAGCGGGCTTGAGGAAGAGCGCCCCCAGGGGCGGGAGCTGCAGCTCGAGGGATTGCTCCCGTCCGTGGCTGGGCACCGGCTGCGCCTGCACCCCGCCCCAGTTGCCCACGCCGCTGCCCCCGTAGATGGCGGCGTCGCTGTTGAGCAGCTCGCGCCACTGGCCGCCGCGGGGGACGCCGACCCGGTATCCCGCCCGCAGCACCGGCGTATAATTCAATATCGCCAGGACCGGCTCGCCATCGCGGTCCTTGCGCAGGTAGCTGGTAACGCTTTGATTGGAGTCATTGGCGTCGATCCATTCAAATCCAGCCGCCTCGGTATCGAGCTGGTGCAGGGCGGGCTCGCGCCGGTAGAGCTCGTTGAGGTCGGCGACCAGCCGCTGCAGGCCGCCGTGCCGCGGGTCGGCGGTCAGGTGCCAGTCGAGGCTGGACTCGTGGCTCCACTCGCGCTCCTGCCCGAACTCGCAGCCCATGAAGAGCAGCTTCTTTCCCGGCAGGGACCATTGATTGCAATAGAGCAGGCGCAGGTTGGCGCATTTCTGCCAGTGGTCGCCGGACATCTTCGCGAGGAGCGAGCCCTTGCCGTGCACCACCTCGTCGTGGCTGAGCGGCAGGACGAAGTTCTCGTGAAAGGCATAGAGCCCGCGAAAGGTCAGCGCATGGTGGTGGAAGCGCCGGTGCACCGGGTCGTGGCGCAGGTAATCGAGCGTGTCGTGCATCCAGCCCATGTCCCACTTGAACCCGAAGCCCAGCCCGCCCAGCCAGAGGGGCCGGGAGACGCCGGGCCACGAGGTCGATTCCTCGGCATAGGTCTGAACGCCCTGCTCGCGTCCATAGATCTCGAGGTTGAGGCGCTGCAACAGGTTGATGGCCTCGAGGTTCTCGCGCCCGCCGTGGACATTGGGAACCCATTCGCCCTGCTTGCGCGAATAGTCGCGGTAGAGCATCGAGGCGACCGCGTCCACCCGCAGGGCGTCGGCGTGGTAGCGGTCCACCCAGAACATGGCGCTGGAGAGCAAGAAGCTGCGCACCTCGTGCCGGCCGTAATTGAAGATGGAGCTCTTCCAGTCGGGATGAAAGCCTTCGCGCGGGTCGGCGTGCTCATAGAGCGCGGTGCCGTCGAAGTTGGCGAGGCCGATCTCGTCGGAGGGAAAATGCGACGGCACCCAGTCGAGGATGACGCCGATGCCGGCCTGGTGGAGCTGGTCGATCAGGTACATCAGATCCTGCGGAGTTCCATACCGGCTGGTGGGCGCGAAGTATCCGGTGGTCTGATATCCCCACGATCCATAGAAGGGATGCTCCATCAGCGGCAGGAACTCGACGTGGCTGAAGCCCAGCCGCTGCAGATATTCGCAGAGCGGCGCCGCCAGCTCGCGATAAGTCATGGGACGGTTGCCCTCTTCGGGAACCCGGCGCCAAGAGCCGAGGTGCAGCTCGTAAATGGAGATGGGCGCGTCCAGCGCGCCGCGCTCCCCGCGCTCGGCCAGCCAGCGCGCGTCGCCCCAGCGGTAGTCGAGGTCCCAGACCACCGAAGCGGTGCGCGGCGGCGTCTCGGCGTGGAAGGCGAGCGGGTCCGCCTTGTCCACGCGATATCCGGTCCGCGACTCGATGTGGAACTTGTATTTGGCGCCGCGGCCAACGCCCTTGACGAAGCCTTCCCAGATGCCGGACAGGCCCCGCGCCTGCAGCGCCTGGGTGCTCTTGTCCCAGCCGTTCCAGTCGCCGATGACGTGCACGCTCTTGGCATTGGGGGCCCAGACCGCGAAGGCCGTCCCGCCCTCGACCAGGTGAGCGCCCAGGTGCTCGTAGAGCCGGAGGTGCGATCCTTCGTTGAAGAGATGGAGGTCGTCGTCCGAGAGCAAGGAGCGCATTGTCGGCAAAGTATGGATCCGCCCCTGCCGCGGCGCGACAGGGTTCGCGCACGGCTGCTCACCAGGCGCCGTTGCGGCTATTTGGTCAAATGACCAAGGGCCAAAAGCCAGGCGAGGACCGGCACCAGCGCCGCCCCCAGCGCCAGCGCCGCCTGCACCGCCTGGTTTCGCAGCTGGGGAAGCCGCGCGATCGCGAGCCCCAGTCCGAGCCCGGCGCCGAAGCCGCAGAGGTGCCCGGCGAGGTCGGCCCGCGTCGAGGAGCCGAGAAAGCCGAGCAGCGCCACGCCGGCGCCGAGCGGGATCCAGGCCCTCCTCCGCGAGTGCGGGTCCACGGCCTGCAGCGCGGCCAACGTGGCGAGGGCGCCGAACACCGCCGTCGACGCCCCCACCGAGGCGAAGTGGCGCCGCATCAGCTCGGCGGCGGCGGCGGTGCCCAGCGCCCCCGAGAGCAGCACCGCCCAGGCAGCGAGCCCGACGCCGATCCGGCGGGCCAGGAGCGCGAGCAAAAGACCGCCCAGCAGCGCGTTGCCGACCGCGTGCCCTGCGTCCGCGTGCAAGGTCAGCGCGGTCACCGTGCGCCACCACTCGCCGCGCAGGATGCTTCCGGCCTCGGCGCTGCCGCGGGCGAACCAGCGGTTCTCCGACTCGGGGCCGGTCCAGATCTGCAGCGCCAGGAGCGCGAGGCCGAAGAGCAGGCCGGGGAGGACGCCCGCCGACGGTGCCACCTCCTCGCGCGGCGCCAGCGCTGGCGGCGGGTTCTCGCGCTCGAAGGCGCCCACCGCGGCCTCGGCCCGGACCGCGTCGTCGTCGCTCTCGATCACCAGCGCCCACCGGTCGTCGCCCACCGCGCGAAGCTGGTGCGCGATACCCTCCTGGTCGAGGACCAGCGACAGATCCATCGCCCGCCGGAACGCGGGCACCAGGCGGAGCAGCACGGCCAGAGCTTACGGCGCGCCCGAAGGCGCCGCCACGAAGGCCCCGCCAAGAAGGCCCCGCCATCAAGGCGCCGCCCCCCCATTCGCCCATGTGGTAGGAGAGCGGCCCAATGAGCGTCCCATCATGAGCGGCCTCGACCCCAAGCAGGCCATGCAGTCGTCCGCGCGCCTCTGGGACGACCAGATCCTCCCCGCCCTGCACGACTACGTCCGCATCCCCAACAAGTCGCCAGCCTACGAGCCGCAGTGGCAGGCGAACATGGATCGCGCCGTCGCGCTCATCGAGGGCTGGTGCCGCCGGCAGCCCATCGCGGGCCTCACCGTCGAGGTGGTGCGGCTGCCCAACCGCACGCCGGTCATCCTCATGGAGATCTTGGGCGCGGGGCCCGACACCGTCCTCCTCTATGGCCATCTGGACAAGCAGCCCGAGATGACCGGCTGGCGCGAGGGGCTCTCGCCGTGGGAGCCGGTCCGCGACGGCGACCGGCTCTATGGGCGCGGCGCCGCCGACGACGGATATTCATCGTTCGCCTCGCTGGCCGCGCTGCAGCTGGTGCAGGAGCAGAAGCTTCCGCACGCGCGCTGCGTGGTGCTGATCGAGGCCGGCGAGGAGAGCGGCTCGCCCGACCTGCCCGCGTACATCGAGCACCTCGAGGCGCGCATCGGGACACCGTCGCTGGTCATCTGCCTCGACTCGGGCTGCGGCAACTACGAGCAGCTCTGGATGACCACCTCGCTGCGCGGCATCGTCGCCGGAAACCTGCGCGTCGAGATCCTCACCGAAGGCGTGCACTCGGGCGACGGCAGCGGCGTGGTGCCGTCGAGCTTCCGCATCCTGCGCCAGCTGCTCTCGCGCCTCGACGACGAGGCCACCGGCGAGGTGAAGCTTTTGGGCCTGCACGTCGAGGTCCCGCGCGAGCGGCTCGAGCAGGCCAGGGCCACCGCCGCGGCGCTGGGAGACGAGCTCTTCGTGCGCTTCCCCTGGGTGAAGGGCGCGGGGCCGGTGACGCACGATCCGGTGGCGCTGGTGCTCAACCGCACTTGGCGCCCTGCCCTCTCCATCACCGGCATCGAGGGCCTGCCCGCGCTGGGCAGCGCCGGCAACGTGCTGCGCCCGTACACCGCCTGCAAGATCTCGCTGCGGCTCCCGCCGCGGCTCGACCCGGTGCAGGCGAGCCGGCTGGTCAAGCAGACGCTGGAGAAAGATCCGCCCTACGGCGCCCGCGTCGCCTTCGAAGGCGAGAAGGCCGCGACCGGCTGGGATGCGCCGCCCCTCGCGCCCTGGCTCGCGCAGGCGGTCGCGCGCGCCTCGCAAGGATGCTTCGGAAAGCCGCCGATGGCCTTCGGCGAGGGCGGCACCATTCCCTTCATGGGGATGCTGGGCGAGAAGTTCCCACAGGCGCAATTCCTCATCACCGGCGTGCTCGGGCCGGGGAGCAACGCGCACGGGCCCAACGAGTTTTTGCACGTGCCCACCGGCGTGCGGCTCACCGCCTGCGTGGCGAGCGTGGTGGCCGATCATTTCTCGCGGGCGGCGACTTAGCGAAATTCGTTAACGCCGCGCCCCGCCGCGCATGAGGTGGTGGGCGGCTTCCAGCAGCCCCTCCTGCGAGAGGCGGTACATGCGGAAGACGCGGCGGATGATCTCGGCGGTGCCGAACCAGGAGCTCTCCCGCTCCGGGTTGAGCCAGGCCGCGTGCGGGAAGTGTTGGGCCAGGTGCGCGAGCCAGGCGAGGCCCGGCGCGCCCGACTCCTCGTTCCAGCTCCAGCGCGAGCCCGCCGACTGCAGCTCCCACGGGCTCATCGAGGCGTCGCCGACGACGATCAGCCGCCAGGTGGGATCGCACTCGCGGAGCAGCTGCAGGAGATCGACGCCGCGGCTGAGCGCTGCGCTCCGGTAGACGCGGCCGTAGATGCAGTTGTGGAAGTAGTACGTCCGCAGCTCCTTGAAGTGGGTGGCGCGTCTGGCCGCCGAGAAGAGTCGCTCGCAGACTTCGGCGTGCGGGTCCATCGAGCCGCCCACGTCGAGGAGCAGCAGCACGCGCAGGTTGGAGCGCCGCGGCGGGCGCAGCTTGATCGAGAGCTCGCCGGCGTCGCGCGCGGTCTGGTCGATGGTGCCCTCGATGTCCAGCTCGTCGAGCGCGCCCTCGCGGACGAAGGCGCGCAGCCGCCGCAGCGCCACCTCGATGTGCCGGGTGTCGAGGGTGACGTCGGAGCGCAGGTCCCGGAAGCGCCGCTCGCCGGCGACCTCCAGCGCGCCGCGGCCGCCCGGCCCGTCGCCGACCTTGATGCCCGCCGGGTTGGTCCCGCCTGCGCCGTGCGGCGAAGTTCCGCCGGTGCCGACCCACTTGTTGCCGCGATCGTGACGGCCGCCTTGCTCTTTCAGCCGCTGCAGCATCTGCTCGCGGACCTCGGCGAGGTTCATGGTCTTGAGGAGTTGCTCCTCCTCCGCGGTGAGCTGCCGCCTGGCCACCGGATCCTGCAGCCAGCGCAAGAGCTCCTCGGTGAGGGCGATGCCCTCGTCGGGCACGCCGTGGAAGTGGTGAGCGAAGGCGCGGTCGAAGCCGTCCAGGTCCTGCTCGCGGTGCACGCAGAGGGCGCGGGCCATCTCGTAGAACCCGTCGAGCGTGCCCCGGTGCAGGTCCAGCCCGAGCGCCTGCGCCAGCGCGACCGACTCGTGCAGGCCGACCTTCACCCCGCGCTCGCGCAGCTCGTAGAGGAACTCGACGAACACCGTCAGCGCCCTCTCTTGGTCATTTGACCAAATGGCTCAGGCATGGGGCCTCCGCCCCCGGTGCGCCGCCTCGGCAAAGGCGATCAGGTCCTGCTCGCGTTTGAGCAGCGCGCCCAGAAACGGCATCCCCGCCTCCAGCTCCACCGAGGCGATGCCTGCGCGCCGCAGCACCGCGATCCAGTCGATCAGCTCGCTGGTCGAGGGCCGCTTGCGCAGGCCTTCGGTGTCGCGGATGGCGAAGAAGGCGCGCAGCGCCTGGTCGAGCAGCTGCTGCTCCAGATCCGGATGGTGCACGCGGACGATGCGCGCCATCAGCTCCTTGTCGGGGAACTCGATGAAGTGGAAGACGCAGCGGCGCAGGAAGGCGTCGGGCAGCTCCTTCTCGGCGTTGGAGGTGATGATCACCACCGGCCGCTTGCGGGCGATGACCTCGTCGCCCGTCTCGCCGACCACGAAGCGCATGCGGTCGAGCTCGTGCAACAGGTCGTTGGGAAATTCCAGGTCCGCCTTGTCCACCTCGTCGATGAGCAGCACCACGCGCTCCTCGGCGGCGAAGGCTCTTCCCAGCGGGCCGTACTTGATGTAGCGGCGGATGTCCTTGACGTCGCCTTCGCCGAAGCGCGAGTCGTAGAGGCGCTGGACGGTGTCGTAGAGGTAGAGGCCGTCCTGCGCGCGCGTGGTGGACTTGACCGGCCAGTGGATGAGCGGAAGGCTCAGGCCCGCTGCGATGGCCTCGGCCAGCTGGGTCTTGCCGGTGCCGGGCTCGCCGCGCACCAAGAGCGGGCGCTCCAGCGCCAGCGCGCAGTTCACCGCCGACTCCAGCGCCGAGGAGGTGAGGTACTGCCCGGTGCCGCGAAACTTCCGGAAGTCCGTGCTCACAGGTTCACCAACCTTGCGCTCACGTCCCAGAGGCGCTGCGCCGCCGCGTCGTCGAGCGCCCGGGCAGAAGGCCGCGTCTCGCGGCAGTTGACGAAGTAGGCCGAGGTCACGCCCTCCACCGCTTTCGAGGTGGCCAGATACACCGACGTCTCGGCGCCCTGCGCCAGCCCGCCGCCCATCCGCGCGCCGAATCCGCTGCGCAAAAGCTTGGTGGCGATGACGCCCGGGTGCAGCGCATTGACGGTGGCCTTCTTCTGCCGCTGCGCCAGCGCGCGGGTGAAGAGCAGGTTGGCCAGCTTGGACTGCGCATAGGCGCCGTAGCCCGAGTATTGCTTCTCGCCCATCAGGTCGTCCCAGGCCATCTCGGCGCCCGCGTGCACCTGCGAGCTGACGTTGACGATGCGGGCGCCCGTCGCCAGCGCGGGCAGCACCAGGTTGGTGAGCAGGAAGGGCGCGAGGTGGTTGACCTGGAAGATGGTCTCGAAGCCGTCCGCGGTGGTCTGCCTTTCCTGCAAATAGACGCCGGCGTTGTTGACGAGGACTTCGACGCCCTCGGGCCACTGGCCGGCGGCGCGGCGCACGTCGGCGAGGGAGCCGAAGTCGCAGACCCAGCTGGCGGCGGCGGAGACCTCTTTCGCCGCGGCGGCCGCCCGCTCCTCCGATCGTCCGTGGACGATGACGTGCGCGCCGCCCGCGACCAGCTGCCGCGCCGTCTCCTTGCCGATGCCGTCGGTCGACCCCGTCACCAGAACCTTGGTCATTTGACCAAACTCCTAACCTGCGGCCGCCCGGCAGGCCAGCCCTTTGCCCCCTCGGGCGCAGGGACTACGGCTCGCCCGCCAGCATCCGCAAGGGCTCGATTTGGCCATTTGACCAAGAGAGCACCTCGCCCTCGAGGAGCGGCTCGGGACGGCCCTGACCAAAGGGCCGCAGGGTCTCCTCGGGCCGGTCGCCTGCCGCGAGGACGGTGTCCACCCCCTGCAGCACAGCCGCCGAGAGCCGCTCGGGATGGGCGGTGAGCAGAAGGACGCCGCCCAGGCCGCGCTGCAACGTCCGCGTCGGCGGCTCGGCCTCGCGTGGGAAGTGCTGGTGCGCCTCGTCGATGACGATCCAGTGCGGCCGCCCCAGCCGCGAGCGCATCTGCTGCAGCCGCGGCAGGAGCGCATCGAGGAAGGCCGGCCGCTCCCGCAGCGGCACCGCGGTGAGGCAGGCGGCAGCGTGCAGGTTCGGCCGTTGCAAGAGCCGCAGCACCGCGTCGATCGAGGGCGCCCAGCCGCTCGAGCCGACGCAAGGCACACCTTCCACGCGCCGGCCGTCCATCACCAGGCAGCACTGGTACCCCGCCGCCACCACTCCCGCGAGCAGGCGCGCGGCGGCCGTCGCCTTTCCGGAAGGGCCCGCGATGAGCACGCGCGCCGCGGGCGAGATCCGCAGCCCGGTGCCGTCGCGCCGCTCGCCGACCAGCAGCGCGTGGCGCGCCAAAAGCACCGAGCGGAGGTCATCGTTGATCAGGCGGGCGATCAGCTCCTCGACCCCATGGCCGCGGTGCTCGCGCAGGACCAGGTCCGCGACCTCTTTCACCGAGGCGCGGGCGTTGGCCACCGCCACGCCGCACTCGCTCGCGCCCAGCATCGCCTCGTCGTTCTCGGCGTCGCCCACCGCCACCGTGTTGCGCAGCGAGAGGCCCAGCTCGCTCAGCGCCACCGAGAGGCCGCTCCGCTTGTCGACCCCCGGCGGCAGCAGCATGACCGCGCCGTTGTTGCGCACCACCTCCAGATCGAGCCGCAGCGAGCGCACCGCCTCGACCACCGCTGCGTGGTGCGGCTCACGGGTGGCCACCAGGGAGCGGCCCGCCGAGACGGGGATCCCGAGCTCGCGCAAGCGCTCGACCAGCGCCGCCTGTGGCGGGCCGGCGAGCGCCACCTCCTCTCCTGTCTGCGGCCGGTAGAGGAGCGCGCCGTTCTCCGCCACCACCCGGTCAAAGAGATCCAGCCGCGGGCAGACCCGGCGCAGGTCGGGCAGCTCGCGACCGGTGACGAGGATGGTGCGCCGCCCGCTCTTGCGAAGCAGCGAAAGCGCCGCGAAGGTCTCCATGCGCACCTGGCCTTGCGCGGCGATCGTCTCGTCGTAGTCCGCCGCCAGCGCGAGGTAGCGCATTTTGACAATCTGGGCCGTCTCCCTCCGCGGCGGGAGGCCACGCTCGCAGTTCCTGCGCGGCGAGCACGGCCGCCCTGCTCCCGGGCGTGCGGCGCCCTGCCTTGACCCGCTGTCCCGGGCGTGCCGGAATGCGGCCGCTCGAAGGGAGAACCCATGGCGAAGAAATCGTCGAAGTCGAGGAAGCCTGCGAAGCAAGCGTCGAAGTCGAGGCGGCCCGCGAAGAAGGTCGCCGCCCAGGCGCGCCGTCCTGCGCCGACGGCGCCGTCCCGCAGGCCCTTGCCCCGCTCCGCGGTCCAGCCGAAGTGGAAGCCCACCGGAATGCACGACCTGGTGACGAACCTCGTCTACCGGAACGCCGCCGCGGCCATCGAGTTCTACCAGGCCGCCTTCGGGGCCAAGGAGGTCATGCGCATGATGTCGCCGGACGGCAGCGCGGTCTGGCACGCCGAGGTGCAGATCGGCGACTCCCTCTTCTTCCTCAGCGACGAGATGCCGCAGAGCACGGCGACGGCCGCGGGCCCGAATCACAAGCCCACCGCCACCTTGCAGCTCTACGTGCCCGACTGCGACGCGGTGGTGAAGCGGGCGCTGCAGGCGGGAGCGAAGCCGGCCATGCCGCTCGCCGACATGTTCTGGGGCGACCGCATGGGCAGCGTGGTCGATCCCTTCGGGCAGTCGTGGATGATCTCCACGCGGGTGAAGGAGCTGACCGCGGAAGAGATGCGCAAGGGGGGCGAGGAGTTCGTCGAGCGCATGAAGCAGCAGGGCGGAATGCCGCCGCCGGCCACCAGCTAAGCCGCCGCGGGGGCGGAAGGCGTGCGGGGAAACTGCGCGTCGTCCTTTACTGCATCTTCCACGGCGGCCAGGGCGGCGAGGACCTGCGCGTCGGCCCACGGCCGCCCGACGATCTGCGCTCCGACCGGCAGCCCGTACTCTGCGCGTCGACGCGGGCGGCGCGGCGGCCCAGCAGTCCGCCCGGCGTCGAGCGTCGATCAGCCCGCAGGGCGCGGCGGCGGGCAGATCGCAGAGCGAGGGGGCGGGCCCCGCCGCGGCTTCGGCCATGGGAGGCACAGTCTGCAGCATTCCGGCCGCCCCGCAACCGGCGAATCGCCGGGCCGGCTTCGGCATCCCACAGTCGAGCGAAAACGCGGCTCCCGTTTTCGTTAACCACACCAGCGCTTTTGCAAAACGGTGCGTTTGACACGCCGCTTTGCGTCCTTACCTTCGGCACCGGAGGATACCTTGAAGAACCTTCCCGATCGGCTTCCCGTGTTCGTGCTCGACGATGGTGTTCTGCTCCCCGGCGCGGTGGCGCGGCTGGAGACCGAAGCGCGCGGCGCCGCCCTGGCCCGCGGGCTGCTCGAGACCGGCGAGCGCCGGGTGGTGGTGGCGCTGAGCGAAGAGGACAGCGACCTGGGCGTGCATGTCGTGGCCTCGCTGGCGCGGGTGGAAGCGGTCTCTCCCGACGGCGGCGTGCTGGTCACGGTGCAGGGCCGCGTGCGCGTGCTGGAGCTGGGCGAGGAGGAGCCGGTGCCCACCGGGCGCGTCGAAGAGATCGCGCTGCCGGAGCCGGCCACCGGCACCGAGGTCGAGGCGCTGGCGCACGAGGCGCGCAAGCTGGCGAGAGAGATCCTCGCCCTGATCCCCGGCGTGCCCCAGGATCTGGCCCGCAACATCGCCCGCATGAAGGATCCGGGCGCGCTCGCCGACCTGCTCACGCACTACGTCCCCGCGGCGGTGCTGGAGAAGCAGAAGATCCTCGAGACCCTCGACACCGTCGAGCGGCTGCGGCTGCTCCTCACGCTGCTGGCGCGGCGCCGCGAGGTGCTGCAGGCGGCCCACGACATCGAGGGCGCGGTGCAGCGCAACGTCTCCGACGCCGAGCGGCAGCACCTGCTGCGCAAGAAGCTCGAGGCGATCCAGGCCGAGCTGGGCGAGGGCCCCGAGCAGGAAGAGGACGATCTGGCCGCCCGCCTCGCGGCGCTCAAGCTGCCCGCCGAGGTGCGCACGCAGGTGGACAAGGAGCTGGCCCGCCTGAAGAAGCTGCCCGCCTCCTCGCAGGAGGGCTCGGTGTCGCGCGGCTGGCTGCAGTGGATCGCGGAGGTCCCGTGGGGGCAGTTCACCGAGGACAACCTCGACGTGGACAACGCGCGCAAGACGCTCGACGGCGATCACCACGGCCTCGAGAAGGTGAAGAAGCGCGTGCTGCAGTTCCTCGCCGTGCGCAAGCTGCGCGGCGATCTGAAGGGCCCCATCCTCTGCCTCTTCGGCCCTCCCGGCGTGGGCAAGACTTCGCTGGGCCAGTCGGTCGCAAAGGCCATGGGCCGCAAGTTCGTGCGCCTCTCGCTGGGCGGCGTCCGCGACGAGGCGGAGATCCGCGGGCACCGGCGGACGTACCTAGGCGCGATGCCGGGACGGATCGTGCAGGCGCTCAAGCGCGCCGGCGTGTCCAATCCGGTGGTGATGCTCGACGAAGTGGACAAGCTGGGCGCCGGCTACCAGGGCGACCCTTCGGCGGCGCTGCTCGAGGTCCTCGATCCAGAGCAGAACAAGGCCTTCGTCGATCACTACCTGGAGGTGCCGGTCGATCTCTCGAGGGTGCTCTTCATCGCCACCGCCAACTCGCTGGACACCGTGCCGGCCGCGCTGCGGGATCGCATGGAGATCATCGAGATCCCCAGCTACACGCTGGACGAAAAGGCGGCCATCGCGCGCGGGCACCTCTTGCAGAAGCAGCTCGAAGCGCACGGCCTCGAAGGCGCGCAGGTGACCATCACCGACGAGGCGCTGGCGCGCATCGTCTCGGGACACACGCGGGAGGCGGGAGTGCGGGCCTTGACCAAGCGCCTCGCCGATCTCTGCCGGTCGCTGGCGGTGGAGAAGGCCACCGGCACGCTTTTGCCGGGCCGCACCATCGGCTTCGACGAGGTGGAGAAGATCCTCGGGCCCGACAAGTTCGAGTCCGACCTGCGCGAGACTTCCGGAGCGCCGGGCGTCGCGGCCGGGCTGGCGTGGACGCCGGTGGGCGGCGTTGTGCTCTACGTCGAGGCGCTGCGGATGCCGGGGCGCGGGCAGCTGATCCTGAGCGGCCAGCTGGGCGAGGTGATGAAGGAGTCGGCGCGCGCGGCCATGAGCTACCTGCAGGCCAACGGCAAGGCGCTGGGAGTCGGCGAGAAGCCGCTCGACGGCTGGGACGTGCACGTGCACATTCCGGCCGGCGCCACGCCCAAGGACGGGCCGAGCGCGGGCGTGACGCTCTTCACCGCGCTGGTCTCGCTCCTGACCAACGTGCCGGTGCGCTCCGACACGGCGATGACCGGCGAGGCCACGCTGCGCGGACGGGTGCTCCCGGTGGGCGGCATCAAGGAGAAGGTGATGGCGGCGCACCGGCTGGGGATGAAGCGGGTGATCATCCCGGCGGCCTGCGCGGCCGACCTGCGCGACGTGCCGCAGAAGGTGCGCGACGATCTCGAGATCATCCTCGTCCGGGAGATGAACGAGGTCCTCGACGCAGCGCTCGACCGGCCCGCTCCCGTGCTCCGCGTCGCGGCCTAAAAAGCAAAAGCGCACCACGGAGGCACGGAGGGCACGGAGAAGGATCGTTGGGCCCGAGGCGACGCGACGCCTCGGTGGTACCACGAGCCCCCTCGGTGCTGCTCCACCCCGCACCCCCTTCCTGCCTCCGCGCCTCCGTGGTGCGCTTTTGCTTCTTTGGCTTTCGTCTAAATAGGAGGGCCCGTGCCGCCGTGGCAGACTGACGGGTCATGGTCGATCAGGCGGGAAAGCCACGCTTGAAGCCCCGGACCGTCGGGATGGAGACGACGCTCCCGGAGGACAAAGGGTCGGCCGGCCCCGAGGCCGATGCCCGGGGGGACGCGCTCGCCGCCGAGCAGCCCGGCCACTACGAGATCAAGCGCGAGCTGGCGCGCGGCGGGCAGGCGGTGGTCTTCATCGCCCACGACCGCCACATGGGCCGCGACGTCGCCTTCAAACAGCTGCTCCCCGGCGGTCCGCGCGACGCGGAGGAGCGCTTCCTGCGCGAGGCGCGCGTCGCCGGCCAGCTCGAGCATCCGGGCGTGGTTCCCGTCTACGAACTGGGCCGCCGCGCCGGCACCGACCACCTCTACTGCGCCATGCGACTCGTGCGCGGCCGCTCGCTGGCCGACGCGCTCAAGGAGGCCAAGGGCCGCGCCCGCCTCAAGCTGCTCTCCAACTTCGTGCAGCTCTGCCAGACCATCGCCTACGCGCACGGGCGCGGCGTGGTCCACCGCGACATCAAGCCCGAGAACGTCATGCTCGGCGCCTTCGGCGAGACGGTGCTGCTCGACTGGGGCGTCGCCAAGCTGCGCGGCGGCAGCGCCGACATCCAGGACGCGCTGCCCACGCCCAAGGTCAACGAGCGCTTCGACGCCACCCAGGAGGGCGACGTCATCGGGACGCCGGCGTACATGAGCCCGGAGCAGGCGCTCGGCAACGTCAAGGAGATCGACGAGCAGAGCGACGTCTGGAGCCTGGGCGCCGTCCTCTACGAGATCCTCACCGGCGGCCCGCCCTACACCGAGAAGAACGCGGTGCAGCTGCTCCTCAAGATCGCCAAGGACAAGTTTCCGCCGGTGCTCTCGGTGGCGCCCGAGACGCCGCGCGAGCTGGCCTTCATCTGCGAGCGCGCGCTGGAGAAGATCAAGAAGCGGCGCTACCGGACCGCGCTCGAGGTGGCGGCGGACCTCGAGGCCTTCCGCGCGGGCGGGCGGGTCACGGGCATCGAGTACTCGCCGGCGCAGATCATCGGCAAGTGGGTGCGGCGCAACCTGCCCCTGGCCATCGCCTGCGGGGTGGCGGTGCTGCTGCTTCTGGGCATGGGCGTGCGCATCTGGCTGGAGAACAAGGAGGCGCGCCGCTACCTGGCGCAGGCGCTCCTGGAAAAGTCGGAGCAGGAGGGCAACCAGCAGCGCTGGTCGCGGGCGGCGGCCTACGCTGCGGCGGCGCGGACGCACGACGACACGGCGGAGGCGCGCTGGCGGGCGGCCCAGCGCGGACCGGTGCAGGTCGATCCGGTCTGGCGCACGCAGCTGCCCACCGGCATCGACGCCATCGCCATCGCGCGCAACGGCGCGCTCATCGCGGCGGCGCTGGGCGATCACTCGATCAAGCTGCTCGACGCGCGGGGCGTGGCCAAGGGATCGCTGGAAGCGCACGAAGGCAAGGTGACGGCGCTGGCGTTCTCGCCCGACGGCCAGTCGCTGGTGTCGGCGGGCGAGGACCTCTTGCTCCTCGCCTGGTCGGTCGAGTCGGGCGAGCACGTCAAGCTCGAGAGCGACGCCCGCGTCCACGACGTGCAGTTCAGCCCCGACGGCGCCCTGCTCGCCTCGGCCTCGGGCGACGGATCGGTGCGCCTCTGGACGGTGGACGGCTGGCAGCGCGGGCCGCGCCTCGACGGACACGACGGCGCGGCCACCTCGGTGGACTTCAGCCCCGACGGCGCCGCGCTGGTCTCGAGCGGCGAGGACGGAACGCTGCGCCTCTGGTCGCCGGTCAACGCCGCCGCCGCCCGGCCGCAGATGCGGCTCATCCGCGGCGAAGGACACCAGCCCGCGAACCGCGTCGCCTTCGTGGCGGCGAACGAGATCGTCTCCGCCAGCAACGACGGCACCGTGCGCTTCTTCTCCCTCGACGGAAAGCAACTGTCCCGAATCAACACCTCGCACGGCGCCATCGTCGGTCTGGCGGCGCCGGCCAAGGGAACGGTCGCGGCCCTGGGGCAGGACGCAGCGGTGCTGCTGATCGATCCGGTCTCCCGCGCCGAGGTGGCCCGCCTCGAAGGCGACGACGCCGTCAGCGCGGTGGCCACCTCCGCCGACGGCGCGGAACTGGTCTCGGCCAACCGCGACGGCAGGCTGCGGCTGTGGAACGTCTCGACCGGCGCGCGCGACGTGCGGCTGCAGGGCGCGGCGGACTTTCCCGGCGGGACGGCGCTGGCGGTCTCGCAGGTGGGCGGACGGGCCGCGGTGGGCGATGCCGCGGGGCACATCGCGCTCTGGGATCTGGCCAAGGCGCGCGTGGCCGACGGAATGGATCTGCTGCAGGGCCCGGTGACGGGCCTCGCCTTCTCCCGCGACGGGCGCTACCTGGCAGCGTCGGGGTACGAGGAGAAGGGCTTTCTCTTCGAGCTGGCGCACGGAGATCGAGTGGCGCTCGAGGGCCACTCAGGCCTGGTGAACTGCGTCGCTTTCGCGCCCGACAATCTGACGGTCGCGACCGGCAGCGCCGACGGCAGCGTGCGGCTCTGGGCCGTGCCCGACGGAAAGGCGCGGCGCGTCCTCAGCGCCACCGGCATGGGGGCGGTGCTCACCGTAGCCTTCTCCGCGGACGGCAAGCTCCTGGCCGCGGCCGGGGAGGATCGCGCCATCCGCATCTGGGAGCTGAAGACCGGGCGCGTGCTGCAGAAGATGGAGGGCTCGTCGGACGCGGTGCTCAGCATCGCCTTCTCGCCGCATGCGTCGATCCTCGCCTCGGCGGGGCGCGACCAGGCCGTCCGCACCTGGCGGGTGAGCAGCGGCAAACTGCGCAGCACCTGGCTCGGACACGGCGGGCGGGTCTGGTCCATCGCCTTCGCCTCCGACGGCGAGACGCTGGCCTCGGCCTCGATCGACAGGACCATCCGCTTCTGGGACGTGCTCACCGGGCGGCAGGTGACGCAGCTCGAGCGGACTCCCGAGGCGCGGGCCATCGCCTTCACGCCGGAGGGCCAGCTGCTCCTCTCGACGGGGCCTAAACCGGCGGTGCAGATCGCGCAGCTGGGCGGGGGGCAGAAAGTAACGGGCGCGCAGCTCCGCCGCTGGCG
>JANXXR010000273.1 GCA_025350525.1 Deltaproteobacteria bacterium | reverse complement strand
GGCGCCGGCCTTGTCCTGCGCGGTGGTTCCGACCTGGCTCTTGGAGCAGAACTGCCCGGCCTTGGGCCCCTTGGCCGCGGTGGACTTGCTGCGTGCGAACGAAGGCATCGCGAAGAGGCTGAGGGCGAGGGCAAAAGCGGCGGCGCGCATGGCGGTCTCCTTGAAGAAGGCCGCGAGCCTGCCGGATCCGTGGCAGCACGTCCAGCCCTGTTGCTCAGCAGACGAAAGACTGGACAAATTCCCGTAAGGGCGACCGCACTCCGTCTCGCCGCCCGCGTAAAAACGACCGAACTCCATTCGTCGTACAATCGAGCGGCTGGCGAACTTGCCGCATGAAATTGTTTTCCGCCCTGACACCGGAATTGCCTCATTGGAATTGTTATTGATTTCCATTGGAGCGCAGGAAATTTCTGGCCTGCTCCTTGCTCTATGGGCGCCCATGTCAGCCTCCCGCCCGCGCGCGCAGCAACCCGACCGGCTGATGCGGTATCGCTTCGACTCCGCCGCCCAGGCGCGCCAGCACGTGCACGTCCTCGAGCGGCGGCAGCTGCTCTTCTTCCCCGATCCTTTCCTCGACGTCCGCGACGGGCGCCCGGTGCTGCTCGAGCTCTGCTTCTTGCATTCGGAGCAGACCATGGTGGCGCGCGGCGCCGTCCAGAGCATCGAGACCGGCGCGCTGCGGGGCGCCTGGCTCGAGCTGTACGGGACGCGACTCTTCGAAGGGATGCAGATCGCCTGCGGCACTCCCCGCCGCTCCCACCGGCGGCTGCCCGGCGACCTTCTCGTGCGCACCGAGCAGCCGGGCCGAGGCGGCGCGGTGGCGCGGCTCGCCGACATCAGCGCAGGCGGCGCGCGCCTCGTCTCGGCCGGCGGCAGGTGGATCGAAGGCGCGGAGATCGTCATCACCGAGCTGACCGGAGGCCCCACGCTGCGCGGCTTGGTGCTCCGTGCCAGCGAAGGCGATCTGTCGGTGCAGTTCCAGCGCGACGACGCCACCACGCGCCGCGGCGCCATCAAGCTGGTGGAGCTGGCGGTGCGGCGCTGGGCCGACGCCCGCGAGACCCGCCATCCCGGCGCCTGCGGCTGCATGCGCGGCGGCGCCCTCTACGAGCCCCTGCTCCCACGGGCGGCGTATCGTCAGGTCGAGGGACTGGGCTAGGAGCGATTGCGCAGCCGGCCGGGGCGGCGAGCGACTACAATCCGCGGCGATGCCCAACCCGCTGGTCTCCGACCGCAACGTCGAGTTCGTCCTCTACGAAATGCTCCGCGCCGAGGAGCTGTGCCGGCTGCCCTACTTCGCCGGCCACTCGCGGGAGACCTTCGACCTGCTGCTCTCCAGCGCGCGCAAGATCTCGCGCGAGGTCCTCTTCCCCGCCTTCAAGCCCATGGACGAGACGCCGCCGCGCCTCGAGGATGGGCAGGTCCGCGTCCATCCGGCCATGCGCGAGATCTGGCCGCTGATGTCCGAGCTGGGCCTCGCCTCCGCTACCCGGCCCGAGAGCGTGGGCGGACAGCAGCTTCCGATCACGGTCGCCACCATGGCTTCGCATTACCTGATGGCGGCCAACGGCGCGGCCTTCGGCTACCTGGGACTCACCGAGGGCGCGGCGCACCTCATCGAAGCCTTTGGCAGCGCGTTCCTGCGCACCGAAGTGATGCCGAAGATGTACGCGGGCGAATGGTCCGGCACCATGGCGCTCACCGAGCCGCACGCCGGCTCGAGCCTCGCCGACGTCAAGACGCGCGCGCGCCCGGGTCCCGAGGGCACCTTCCTCATCGACGGCAGCAAGGTCTTCATCTCCGGCGGCGACCAGGATCTGACCGCCAACATCGTCCACCTCACGCTCGCCCGCATCGAGGGCGCGCCCGCCGGCATCAAGGGAGTCTCGCTCTTCGCCATCCCCAAGAAGCGGCTCGACGGGTCGGCCAACGACTGCTCCTGCGCCGGCGTCTTCCACAAGATGGGTTGGCGCGGCCTGCCCTCGATCGCGCTCAACTTCGGCGAGGCGGGCGACTGCCGCGGCTGGCTGATGGGCGAGGCCGGCAAGGGCATCGGCTACATGTTCCAGATGATGAACGCCGCGCGGCTGATGGTCGGGCTGAACGGCGTCTCCACCGCCTCTGCCGCGTACTTCGAGTCGGTCGAGTACGCGAAGACGCGGCCGCAGGGGCGCCCGCTCTCGTCGCGCGATCCGCAGAGCCCGCAGATCCCCATCGTCGAGCACGCCGACGTGCGGCGCATGCTGCTGCGGCAGAAGTGCATCGTCGAGGGCGGGCTCGCGCTGCTCGCGCAGTGCGCCTGGTATGCGGATCTGGCCGCGCACGCGCAGGACGAAGCCCAGCGGCACCGCGCCCAGCTGCTGCTGGATCTGCTCACGCCGGTGGCGAAGACGTTTCCGGCCGAGCGCGGCTTCGAGTCCAACGCGCTCGCGGTCCAGGTGCACGGCGGCTACGGCTACACCAGCGAATATCTCCTCGAAGCCTGGCTGCGCGACCAGAAGCTCAACACGCTGCACGAGGGCACGAGCGGCATCCAGAGCCTCGATCTCCTCGGTCGCAAGGTGGTCGCGGGCGGCGGCACCGCGCTCCGTGCGCTCGTCGATGCCATCCAGGCGACGGTCGGTCGCGCCAAGAGCGCTGCCGTACCCGACGCATGGCTCACGCGACTCTCGGGCTCGGTCACCGCCGTGGGTGAGGTCACCATGCAGCTCGGCGAGCTCGGCGCGAAGGGCGACCTCGAGGCGATGATGCGCCACAGCTTCGACT
>JANXXR010000272.1 GCA_025350525.1 Deltaproteobacteria bacterium | reverse complement strand
GAGCACGGGTTCAGCCGCGCGCGCCCGGGATCCACCGAACTGTTCCCCGGTCCCATGGGAACAGTTCCCGGAATAGTTCCGCTCGACGGATCCCAGCCTGCGGGGCTGTAACCATTGAGCTTTTCTCGGGCACGCCCGTTGCTGAAAGACCCTTCATCGGGTCAGTCGCTGTCGGTCAATGAAGGCCGTCGGTGGCTCCCTCCAACGAAAGGGAATCAGCAATGCGCACCACCACCATCATCGCCACCGAGTCCGGCGTTCGCCCATCGCAGGCGCGAGCCGCCACCGCGAGCGCACCGGCGATAGGGCCAGAGTTTCTCAAGGAGTATCGGGAGCTGATCTTCTCGGCGGCCTGGAACGTCCGCCGGACCACCAGGACGCCCCTCCCAGTGGAGGATCTCTTCGGTTACGGCTGTATCGGTCTGCTGGACGCCGCCCGGCGCTTTCGTACCGGACGGGGCACGGCCTTCCGATCTTTCGCGTATCACCGAATTCGGGGCGAGATGCTGGACAGCCTTCGCCGGCAAGGCTGGCAGTCACGCGCCAACTACGCCAAGCAGCGGACGGAGGAGCGGCAGGCTCAAGGAGAGAATGGTCTGGGTGGGCAGGAGGGTGATGTCGCAGCCAAACCCATGCCCTCCGAGAATGCGGTCGATGGGATGACCGATCTGCTCGGGCAGACGGCCACGCCAGTCGCGCCGCTGTCTCTTGACCTGGCCGACGACATCGCGGACGAACGCTCCAGATCAGTTGACCAGTTGATCGATCTCCGGTCGGGCCTGGCGCGCCTGCCCGCGCGGGAGAGGACCATCCTGGAGATGTACTACGTCGCCGACAAGAACCTCGACGAGATCGGGCGCGAGCTGGGCATGACCAAGTCCTGGGTCTGCAAGCTACACGCGCGGGCCATCAAGATGCTCAAGGACATGATGTGCGATGAGGGCACCGGGAGCGTCAGCCCGTGAATGTACGCATCGAAGCGGACGGGCTCGACCGGATCGAGGTTGAAGCCTGGGGCAGGCGATACCTGCTGACCAACGGTGCAACCGAGCCCGTCCAGGTGGGCGGCCTCGCCGGGACCCGCGCCATCGACGAAGGTGTCAGTGGCCTGATCGCCACCTGCGCGCGCGAAGTAGCGGCACTGACCGGAGTGTCGCTGGTGCATATGCGGCGGTCCAACCGCCGGCAGGACGTATCATGCGCCCGCATTGCCGCAATGTGGCTGGCGCACACGCGATACGGGGTGCATGAAACCGAACTCGGGATCTTCTTCCGACGCCACCGAACGACGGTGATCTACGCAATCCAGAGTGTAGCCACCGCGCTTCGCCTCGACCAGGATGGATCCCCCTCCCCTCATGCCGACCGTTGGCTGTTTGCGCTACCCACCGCCGACGTCGCTCGGGCGAGATGTTGCAACCTGGCGGACGAGGAAGCCACACCGTCCGCGTCCGTGGACGTGGCGCCCTGATGCCGGGTGACGGCAAGATCATCCAACGACTTTGAACACGATGTCTCCTGGCTTGAATCGGTCACGGGCTCGCTTCCCGCGCGCCCCTGCGGAGTCTCCCCCCGCTCCGCGCCGCTGCTTGTGCGCGGGGCCCCCCTTCCTCGGGGAGCTGCGTCGCTCGCCTTCGAGGGTGAACCGATTCAAACCAGGAGACATCGTCATGAAAGTCACGTTGGACCAACTCGCAGTCACCCAGATAGCGGTCGAAATCCCCGACCGATGCCCAGAATGCGGCGCCTCTTTCCAGGAGCACGGAGCCATCACGCAGTCGTGCTGGCGACCCGGATTGGCCGAGTGCTGCATCTACCGCCCGGATGACTTCATCAAATACTCGGGCGGAACCGACTTCCAGGACCAAGCCGACCTCGTCACGGGCTACAGGTGCACCGCGTGCGGGCAGAGTGTCACGGGTGAAGGATGACCCGGCGTTCACGGCGCCGGCAACCGGCGACCAAGCTGCGCCCGGGCGGAATCCGCGCGGATGGCGTGCCCACGAAGGTCCCCTCCGGCCCTCAGGAGCGCGGGAAGCCCAAGAACGATGACACCTCGTCGCCCTGGCGACGCTGCTCGGGCCCGGGACGGGGAACGCCCTGCCCATGGTTCGGCCTCACGCGGGGCAGACGGTGTCCTCGATGCCGGTA
>JANXXR010000215.1 GCA_025350525.1 Deltaproteobacteria bacterium | reverse complement strand
CACCTCGGCTTCAACGAGGACGAGCAGGGCCGCGTCGTGTTCGAGGGCGCGTTCCCGCACATCGGCGGCGGTCGCCTCCCCTTGAACACGCGCTTCTCTGCGCCCGGCCGCGCCTGGGGGTACACCGTCGATCACGTCTATCCGGCGTACGAGTTCCTCTTCAGCTACCTGCCGACGCACGATCCGATCACCGGGCGAACGGACGGCATCCTCCTGCGTTGCCTGAAGAGCAACACCTGCCCGAAGATCTTTCACGTCGCGACCGCGCTGGAGATCTGGGAAGGCCGCCAGTCGCTCGGTTCACGGATCCGACCGGCAAGCGCGACCTGGGGCAGCCCGGATTCATCCGTGGCTACATCATGGCGAGCACGCAGCACGGCACGGCGGGATACGGGCCCGCCAGCGGCCCGGCCTTCGGCGACTGCGAGCAGCAGCAGAACCCGAACCCGCAGGCTGAGACCATGCGCGCGCTCTGGGTTGCGTTCACCGCCTGGGTGAAGGACGGCGTGCAGCCGCCGCCCAGCAGCATCCCGCAGGTGAAGGACGGCACCTTCGTGCCGCCTGAGCAGGTGAGGTTCCCGAGCATCCCGGCGAACAGCTACGCCAACCAGTCGCCCGCCGGGCCGGCGGCCCCCACCGCGCGTCCGGCCGTTCGCTGGCAGCAGATCGTGACGCCGCTGCACGTGCTCGACTTCGGGCCGCTCTTCAACGGCCTCGACGAGTCGGGTGTGATCACCAAGGAACCGCCGAGCGAGAGCGCCGCCCAGTATGGCGTCCTGGTCCCGCAGGTCGACGCCGACGGCAACGACCTCGCCGGGGTCCGGTCGACCCGGCTGCAGGCGCCGCTCGCGACGCATACCGGGTGGAACATGGGCCGGCAGGGCGGTTCGAGGATGGCCTCTGCAGCCTCTCGGGTACGTACGTGCCCTTCGCGCAGATCAGGGCGGAGCGGCTCGCGACGGGCGATGTGCGCCCGTCCCTCCAGGAGCGGTACCAGAACCACGACGGGTATGTGGCCGCCGTCGCTCGCCTCGTCGCGCAGCGTTTCCTGCTGCCCGAAGACGCGGCGCGGCTCATCTCCGAGGCACAGGCGGGCAAGGTGCTCGTCGGCCTCTGAGGCTCTGGACTGGAACGGCCGCGCCCGCTCGTGAGGTGACTCCGGATGGCGCGGCCGCCCTCCGCCCGCAGCTACCGGGCGGGAGTGGCTTTTCTTTTATCTGAAAGAGGCAAAGTGGAGGCCGGCCGGTCGAACCGGCCTCCACTTGGGCGATCAGGGAGCCTTCACACCCGGCGCGATAGACAGGACGAGACGCGAGGGGTGCTGCTGGTCGTGCAGGACTGTCTGCGTCGCGACCTCGATCTTGTGCGTCCACTCGTTGATGAGCCCGGTGTTCAGGTTGCGATCGTAGTGGGGGAAGCTCGAGGAGGAGATCTCCAACCGGATGCGGTGCCCTCTCCTGAAGATGGTCCCCGCGTTCCCGAGCGGGATCGTGTACTGGTACGCCTCCCCCGGTTCGATGAGCGAGGGCGGCAACTTCGAGCCGTCCCGGAAGCGCGCGCGCACGATGCGGTCGAGGACGTTGTGCGAAACTCCGTCGAGGTGGACGTCGACGAGCTTGCCGGTGAAGTCGGTGTCGCGCGCCGTCGTGCGCGCCCACAGCTTCACTTCGACCGGCCCGATCACCGCCACGTCCTTGTCGAGGGGCTCGGTCGTGTACACCAGCACGTCATTGCGCGTCTCGACCTCTGACTGGTCTCGGGCGCCCGCGAGCAGCAAAACGCCGTTGCAGCACATGTTGCCGCCGACCGTCGGCACCGGGTTTTGCGGGTCGTACTTGAACACGTCCGGGCTCGCGCCCCCCCGATCGGGCGCGTCGGTTGCGAGTTGCCCGCCCCCGTTGCTCGAGTTCGCATGCCCTCCGCTCGAGAGATAGAGGCTCTGCATTTTGGTGCCCGGGAGAGGATATTCGTCGGCGTTCATCCAGAAGCCGCTGCCCTTGTTGCCGGTGTCCGGCGGGACGAGGATGTAGAGCTGCGCGGTAGGGTCGTTCTCGTAACCGTTGTCGAGCCCCTTGAGGTACCGATCGAAGAACCGCAGCTGGGACTCCACTGTGAGCAGTGAGCCTAGCCCGCCGTCGCTCCCAAACGTCGGCGTGCCGCTGTCGCCCGCGTGGCCGTAGGCGCCAACGATGAGCTTCGTCCCCTTGCGCGCAGTGGGAGTCCCGCCGTGCTTCTGCATGCCCGCGAAATTGCGGAACGCGCCCACCTGGAAGATGTCGTACCAGGCGCTGTTGATGAGCGCCGGCACCTTCACGTCCTGCCAGTGCTCCTCGACGTCCAGCTTCTGCCAGAAAGCGTCGTAGTTCGGATGGTCGATCCAGTCATAGTAGTACTGGGCGAAGGTGGTGAACGGAGCGAAGCTCGTGAGCGGCAGTTGCCAGACCCATTTGGTCGCCAGGTTGGCGTTGGCATTCGCGCTCCACTGCGCGACGATCTGATCGATCTCGGGCTGTGGCACGGCAAACGACTGCAGTCCGCGGATGATCGCGTCGGGCACGAAGGCACCCGCAGGCCAGCTCAGGCCGAACCAGAGGTCGAACACGCCGTTCACGTAGGTCCAGTTGTCGTGATAATCCGAGGCGGTGATCTGCGGCGCGATGGCCGCGAGGTGCGGCGGCGTCAGGATGGCGGGCTGCCACTGGGTGAGGCCGAGGTAGGATCCGCTCGTCGTCCCCACCTTGCCGGTCGACCACGGCTGGGCCGCGGCCCACTCGATCGCGTCGTAGCCGTCCTGGGCCTCCTGCACCATCTCCCGGAACGGACCCTGCGACCGGTTCGTCCCGCGGACCTCCTGCGTGAGGGCGACGTAGCCGTGATCCGCGAATGGAGAAATGCTGCCATTGATGAAACCGTTGAAGCAACCGCCGCCGAATGCTCGGGCGTATGGGTTGCGCAGCATGACGACGGGATAGCGGCCGGGCGCGTCAGGGAGGTACACGTCGGTCGCGAGCAAAGTGCCGTCGCGCATCGGGGCCCATTCGGTGTGGCAAGTCATCGCGCGCGCCGGCGTCGCCGCGACCATGGCGGCACCCAGTGCTGCGAGAGCAAGCGCGGTCGGCGAGGCGCTGGACCTCGGGCGCCGCGGCTCGCGTGCTGTTTCGATCCGATCGAATTGTCGTTTCATGTTTGTTCCCTCCTGCTTCTGGCTTGTTAGTGGTGGCGTTCGTGTCAGTGCTCGCTTGGAATCGCCTTGCCTGATTTGACGTTGAAGCAGGCGGCTCCACGGTAGAGCAGCGAGATCGGCTTGATGTGAGCCTCGTCGCGGAGCGTGAGAAATAGCGGCTCGAGGCCCATGTCGGTGAAGATGTCGCGGATCTCGTCGTGGTGGCCGGGCAGGTAGAAGCGGGGATTGAACAGCTCGACCAGCGACATCGTCACGGGGATCTGCGTCTCCTGCAGGTAGTGGCCGACGTAAGCGACGATGGCCACGTCGGTGTGGCCGATGCGCTTCATGAGGTCGATCTCCGGCTGCGTGATGGGCCCCGCGCTGTCCAGCCAGATCAGCCGGAAGCCGCTCTCGAAGGTCAACAGATAGGCGATGGTGCCGATGGTGATGACGCGAGGGTCGAAAGTGCCGCGCGCGCGTACGACGTTTTCGGCGGCGACCTGGGCCGGCGTCGGCGTTCCCAGCTCGGTCTGGATGGCGGCGCTGAACGCCGCGATGGTGGTCCCGGGCAGCACGCTGTGGTGCGCCAGCACCGGCTCGACGGTGAATCCGCGGAACTGGAATCGCTCGCCGCCCGTGCCGGTCACGCGCACTGCCTGGCCGTCGGTCATCCCCTGGGTGAGGAGCTTCTCGTAGGTCGGCGGGCCGCCCACGGCGCGGATGCCAAGGCGCAAAGCGATGGAGGAGGCGTCGCTCATGTGATCGAAGTGACCGTGGCCGAGGAAGATCGCGTCCGC
>JANXXR010000180.1 GCA_025350525.1 Deltaproteobacteria bacterium | reverse complement strand
ACGTCGAAGGTCCGCGAGCCGCCGCTGAGCACGAACGACGGCGGGTCGTACGGCACCACCTGCGTGAGCGCGACGCTGACGCCGGTCAAGGCCTGCCCTGGATCCACTCTCACGGCCACCAGCTGCGGCTGGCCGTTGACCAGCGCGCCGTGTCCGCCCGCCGGATCTCCCGCGCGCGGCTGCTGGGTGAAGTCGAAGAAGGGATCGAAGTCCGCGGTGGCGTCGATGAAGGCGCGCACCTGGTACGACCGCCCCGAAGGCACCTGCGTGAAAATGTAGGGCGCGCTGAAGGGGCCGATGGAGCCCGCCGCAGCACCGCCGAACAGCGTGGCCGCGGGAATCCGTGCGACGGCCACGGCGCTCTGGCCGTTGCCGTCGGGAGGTGGCAGCGACTGCGTGTCGAAGAGGAAGAGGATGGCGTCGCCGCGGGCGGTCCCGCTGTAGACGAGGCTCCCCGAGATCACGCCGGGCGCGTCGCAGGCGCCGCCGTCGCAGATCTGATCGAGACCCGGCGCGACCGGGGGCTTGCTGCAGGCCAGCGCGCTGAGCACGGCGGCGAGGAAAAGCAGGGGGCGAGACATCTAGAAGCTCCCGGAGGCGGTGAAGAGGATGCGGCGCCCGATGACGTTGCCGAAGGGGTGCTCGCGGTGCTCCTCGCCGAGGAGGTTGTAGACGGCGAGGCCGGTGTCGAGCTTGTCCTTGAACCAGCGGTAGCCGACGCGCCCGTTGACCAGCGTGTAAGCGGGCAGCGCGTAGGGCGTGAAGAGCACGCCGGCCTCGCGGGTGATGTCGAACGACTTCTCGAACCAGGTCACGCCCGAGACGTAGTGCAGGTCCAGGCCGAGGTCGAAGTTGCTGCGGGTCCGCCACAGCGCGGTGAAGTTGATCTTGTGCTGGGCGGTGTTGCCCAGCGTCGCCGAGACCTGGTTGGGGAGGGTGGCGTCGCTGGTGCAGGTGCTGGCCGCGCCCGAAGCGCTGCAGGCGAACATCTTCTCGAAGGAGTAGTTGGCGATGAGGTCGACGCCGTCGGCGGGCGCGTACTTGCCGCCCACCTCGGCGCCGACGCCGAAGAAATGTCCGGGCTCGTTCTCGAAGCCGGTGTAGCCGATCACGAACTGCCCGGTGAGCGGGTCGATGGCCTGCAACGGGTTGGCGGGCTTGCGGAGCGCGCCGTCGGTGATGAGGTTGGCGACGCGCTCGGCGTAGACCACCAGGTCGGGTTGGAAGTTGCCGAGGCGGCCGCGATACCCGAGCTCGGCCTGCAGCATCTCCTCCGGGCGCAGGTCCGGCGATCCCCGGAAGCGCACGCCCAGCGCCGGCTGGTTGGGGATGGGCGCGAAGAGATCGATGTAGCTCTCGAGGAAGGTCGCCGAGCGGAAGGCGGAGCCCAGGGTGAAGCGGAGCACCTGCTCGGGCTTCACCTCGTAGAGGATGGTGCCGCGCGGCGACTGGACCAGGCCCGAGCTCACGCCCTTGGCGTAGAGGAGCGGGTCGCGGTCGACGCGGTAGGAGAGGATCACCGAGAGCCTGGGGGTCGGATCCCACTCCTCCTGGAGGAAGGCGTTGAAGTAGTGCTGCTGGTACGGGCCGCCGTCGGCGCGGGGCGCGAGGTAGCCCCAGGTCAGGCCCTTGTAGCGGTAGCCGGCGCCGAGGTTGAGGTGGTGCTGCCCGGCCGCCTTGAAGTCGAAGCCGGTCTGCGCCGAGACGTCGACGACGTCGGAGCGGATGGAGGAGTTGATGGTGGGGATGCCCGAGGGCCAATACTCCGGGCCCGAGGTCATGCGGAGCGCGTTGTAGAAGGCCTTGAGCCGGGTGCTGCCGTTGTCGATCTCGAGGCGGGCAAAGCCGGCCTGGCCCTGGTTGCCAAAGGTCCGCAGCGCGCCGAGCGGCACGATCTCCAGGGCGAGGTTGTCGAATCCTCCGCCGGCGCGGACCTGGACCTTGCCGAAGTCGTAGTCGGCGGCCATGTCGGCGCGCTCCACCTCGCGGCTGCGGTTGGGCTGCGCGAACTGGCTGGTGAGATCGACGCGGCCGTCGGCGACGTCCTTGGTCCACTTGTCGGCGCGGTCGTAGGCGACGGTGGTGCGGTAGAGGAGCTTGCCGCTGCGCCCACCGGTGGAAACGCCGCCCTGGAAGGTGCCGTGGTCGCCCGCCTGCATGAAGGCGCGGGCGCCCGCTGCGTCGTCGCCGATCTTGGTGATGATGTTGACCACGCCGGCAAAGGCGTTGGCGCCGTAGAGGGCGGAGCCGGGGCCGCGGATCACCTCGATGCGCGAGATGTCCTGGATGGCGACGTCGAGGAGCGGCCAGAGCGTGGCGCCGAGGAAGTCCTGATAGACGGAGCGGCCGTCCACCAGCACCAGCACCTTGTTGGCCACGCGGCGGTTGAAGCCGCGGATGGAGACGTTGGTGTCCGAGGGATTCATCTCGGCGACGTCGATGCCGGGCACCCGGCGGAGGATCTCCGGAATGGTGGCCGCGCCCGACATGCGGATCTCGTCTTCGCTGATGACGGTGAGGGAGGCCGGCGTCTTCGCCTGCGACGACGAGCGCGCGCTGGCGGTGACCACCTGCTCTTCGAAGATGTCGTCGGCGGAGGCGGCGGCCTCGGCGCGGGCGCCGCCCAGTTCCTGCGCGATCTCCCTCGCGGTGGCGCGCGACTTGGCGCTGATGGTCGCAGCCTCGAACATCTCCTCCTCGGCCGGGGCCGCTGCCGGCTTCTCGCCCGAGGCGGTGGCGGGCTGCTTGGCCGCGGGCGCCGGCTGGCCCTGCTGCTGGGCGATGAGCGCCTGCAACTGCACCAGCAGCTTCTGCACGTCGACGTTCTGTCCCGCCGCCGGCGCCGCCGAGGGCGCGCCGCCGGCCTGCGCCTGCGATCCCGGCGCCGAGATGGCCGCCTGCAAGCGCGCCATCACGTTCTGCACCTGCTCCTTGTCCTCGGGATCGGTGGCCACGTACTGGCGGAAGTAGTTGAGCGCCTCGGGAATGTTGCCGAGGTCCACCTCCGCCTTGGCGATGTCGTAGAGGACGTCCGGGTGCGGCTTGATGGCGTAGGCCTGCTTGAGCTCGGCGATGCCTCGCTCCAATTGGCCGGCCGCGATCAGCGCCATGCCGTCGCGAAAATGGCGCTTGGCGTCCGCCCGCGCATCGGCGAGCGCGGTCAGCGGCAAGAGCAAACACAAGAGCGCCGCCGCGATCAGCGCGCGGATCCTTCCCTGCGCTCCTGAACCACAGGCAGCGCCCGACTGGTAGGTCATGGATGGCTCACGGATCAGTAGGGGTCGTCCTTGTAACCAACCGACCGCTTGCGGGGCGTCCCATCCAGCGCGTCGGTCCTGCCGTCCTTCTTCAAGGTGACGCTCAGCGAGATGCGTTCGCCCTCCACCTTCTTCTTCAGCGTGACCGGCTTGAAGCCGTCGTGGCGCAGGGTCAGCTGCAGAGGCCTGGCGCTAGGCGTGCGCAGATCGAACGGCGTCATGCCCAGCATGCGGTCGTCGGCGTCGCGCACCTCGGCGCCGCTGGGCGTGGAGGTCACGGTCACAAGCGTGGTGCCGGCGTTAGCGGTCTGGTAGCTGGCGGGAATCGGCGAGCTGGCCGCTTCGGCAGCGGAGAGCGAGGCGCCGGCGACCTGCGGCGCGGCGGCAGGGAGTTGCTGCACCGCCACCTGTGGAGAGCCTGCGCGCAGGTAGAGGGCCACGCCGGCGGCCAGCGCCACGCCGAGCAGGGCCGGAACCGACACCGCCGGGCGCAAGAGCGAACGTTTCGGGGGCGGAGCGGAGGCGCGGTGTGTTCCCCGCGACGGCGTCAGGCGCCGCGCCAGGGGAAGCGGATCCTCGTCGAACAACGCCTCCGGCGGCGGCGGCGGCGGCCGCGGCGACCCGCTCGCGGGCGTGCGCATGGCCGGCATGGGCTGGCTGGGCGTGCGCAGCGACGGCTGCGGCTGCGAGGGAGTCTGCGCCACCAGCGCGGCGCTGACGGGCCTCAGGTTCGGCGAGGTGTCGGCCGAGAAGGAGGGCGGCATCGAGGCCGGCGCGGAGAGCCCGGTGACGTGGGTGCGGACGATCTTGAGCTGCGCGAGGAGATCGTCCATGGACTGGAAGCGATCGTCTCGCGACTTGGCCATGCACTTGAGGACGATGTCCTGCAACTCGAGCGAGATGTCGAGGTCGGGGCGCAGCGCGCAGGGAGGCACCGGCGCCTCGTGCAGGTGCTTGAGGATGATGTCCACCGGCGCCTGCGCCGTGAAAGGCACCTTGCCGGTGAGCATGTGGTAGAGCAAGACGCCCAGCGAGTAGATGTCGCAGCGCTGATCGGGGCTCTGGTTTCTGGCCTGCTCGGGCGCAATGTAGTGCGGCGAGCCCATGAAGGTGCCGGCGTTGGTGATCTCGCTCTCGGCGCTCTCGCCCGAAAAGAACTTCACCAGGCCGAAGTCGAGCACCTTGACGAAGTCGTGATCGTCGTGCTGCCGCAGCAGCATGACGTTGGCCGGCTTCAGATCGCGGTGGATGATGCCGAGCGCGTGCGCTTCCCGCAGCGAGCGGCAGATCTGCTGCGCGATGTGGATGACCCGCTCCTGCGCCAGTGGCCCGTCCTGCTGCATGGCCGCCGAGAGCGTGCGGCCATTGAGGTACTCCATGGCGATGAAGAAGATGCCGTCGTCGGTGCGCCCGTAGTCGTAGAGGGTGATGGTGTTCGGGTGGGTGAGCTTGGCGGTGACCGACGCCTCGAGGAAGAAGCGCTTGTAGAAGTTGGGGTCGCGGTCGTGCCCGGCGCCGAGGACCTTGAGCGCCACCACCCGGTCGAGCGGCGACTGCAGCGTCTTGTAGACGCGGCCCATGCCCCCCTGCCCGATCTGCTCGAGGATCTTGTAACGATCGTTGATGACCCTGCCAAGCAGGGGATCGGCTTCGCCTCCACCATGGAAGTTGCGGACCGAAGGCTGCGCAGGCATCGAGCGGTGCTCCAGTTTCTGCAGTTCCACCCCCCGGCGGTCCCGCAGCACTTTTACGGTAACGCGATCCTCGCTGTGCGGTCAAACAAACGTAACTATGTGCTGCTCCTCGGGGATGTGGGGAAATTCGGTTTGCAGCGTGATAGACGGATTGCATATGTCGATGAAGGACAAGGTCGAGGAGCTTCTGCGCCGCCGCGCCCAGGCCCGGAAGATGGGCGGAGAAGCGCGGCTGCTGCGGCAGAAGGAGCGCGGCAAGCTCGACGCCCGGGCGCGGCTGGCGCTGCTGCTCGACCATTCGAGCTTCCACGAGATCGGGCTCCTCGCCACTCACCTGGGAAAGGACGACCCCGAAGGCCGCAGCCCGGCCGACGGCGTCGTCTGCGGCACCGGGCTCATCGAGGGCCGGCCGGTGTGCGCGGCGGCGTACGACTTCACCGTGCAGGGCGGGAGCATCGGACCGGTCGGCGAAAGGAAAGTCGCGCGGCTGCGCGAACTGGCGCTGCGGGAACGGATCCCGATGGTGTGGCTGATCGACTCCGCCGGCGCCCGGCTCTCGGCCGACCCGGAGGAGGCGGCCTGGATCTCGTCGTTCGCGGACACCGGCTACCTCTTTCGCGAGCAGGTGGTGATGAGCGGCGTGGTCCCGCTGGTGGCGGCGATGGTGGGGCCTGGGGCCGCCGGCACGGCCTACATTCCGGGCCTCGCCGACTTCGTGCCGATGGTGCGGGGGACTTCGTCCCTGGCCATCGGCGGTCCCTATCTGGTGAAGAGCGTCGTCGGCGAGGAGATCACCGAGGAGGCGCTGGGCGGTTCCAAGGTCCACACCGAGGTGAGCGGCGTCGCCGACCTCGAGTGCGAGGGCGACGCGGCCTGCATCGCGGCGGTGCGCGAGTACCTGTCGTTCTTTCCAGCGCGCGCGGGAGAGAAGCCGCCGCGCAAGACCTGCACCGACCCCGCCGACCGGCGCGACGAGGAGCTCCTCACCGTCATTCCCGACAACGCGCGCCAGGCGTACGACGTGCACAAGGTGATCGTTCGCATCGTCGACGAGGGGAAGCTCTTCGAGCTGAAGCCGCGCTGGGCGCGCAACCTGGTCACAGGGCTGGCGCGGATCGACGGGTACAGCGTCGGCATGGTGGCGAGCAACCCGATGCACTCGGGCGGCGTCCTCGACGTCAACGCCGCCGACAAGGCTGCGCGCTTCGTCAACCTCTGCGACGCCTTCGAGATCCCGCTCGTCTTCCTCCAGGACGTGCCCGGCTTCATGGTGGGCAGCAAGGTCGAGCAGCAGGGCATCATCCGCCACGGCGCCAAGATGCTCTACGCGGTGGCGAGCGCGACGGTGCCCAAGCTGACGGTGGTGC
>JANXXR010000166.1 GCA_025350525.1 Deltaproteobacteria bacterium | reverse complement strand
CGCTGGAGGTGATCTTCACCACCGCATCGGTGGGGTCCTTGATCTTCGCGTCGGGAACTTCGTCCACCCTGACGTCGCCGTGTCCATGCCAGCAGAGCGCTTTCATCGTTGTCGTCCTCGTGGCTGTAGTTGCGATGCTCCCTACGGGTGCAGGGAGAATCGAAAGAAAATGTTGCGCATGGAGTGCAGCGGTCGCATCCGGGCAGGGGAGGGACCAAGCGCAACGCTGACTATCGACGCGGAAGCCGTCGTCTCCCTCGGATGCTGCGTGGGGCCGCCTGATCGCTCTGCGCGCGAGCCGCGGTCTCGAGTTTCTTTGGGGCGCTGCGCGGCTGCGCCGCGGAGCGCCCCAAAAAAAATCGGCACGACCTCCGCTCGCCGGGCGGAGATCTCCTCAAGTGAACGGCGTTCACCCATCTACGCCCCGCTGTCCCTCACTTCAACCGGCGCCTGCCGCTCCAGGCGCACGCCGGCGTTCAGCACGAACAGGCCCAGGACCCCCAGCGCCGCCAGCGCGCCGCCCAGCATGGGCAGGCCGAGGGCCACCTGGGTGAGCGGCCGCAGCACGAGAAGGGCCCGCTCGGCGAACAGCCCGCAGAGCACGAAGCTCGCCGCGATGGTCACCGGGATGCGCTGCCGCTTGGCGGCTTCGGAGAAGAGCACCAGGACCGGCACGAGGAAGCAGGAGACGGTGATGGCGTAGCTGAAGAAGCGCCACGGCCCTTCGGTGCGCAGGACGATCTCGGCGGTCTCGCCCGGCAGGTTCGCGTACCAGACGGGGAGAAAGGAGCACCAGACGAGGTACGCCCAGAAGGCGCTGAAGCCGAAAAGCATTCGGCCGAGATCCTGCCGCGCCGTCACCGAGTGCGACTTCCAGCAGGTGAGGAGCGCGGTCCAGGCGATGGCGGCCACGAACGAGGCCATGAACGCCTGCGCTGGGACGATGCCGCTGGGCTCGCCCTGATAGAGCTTCATCACCAGATCGATCGTCCAGAGCGAAACGGTGGCGACGAAGATGAGGACGTAGACGATGGAGTCGCGCAGCGCCGCCTCGGACCAGCGGTCGGGTCCCGCGCGCCGCAGGACCCGGCGAGCCGCCCAGGCAAGCAGGCAGAAGGCGAGAAAATCGCGGACGGCCAGCGCGGCGAGGCCCTGCTGCGCATGCTCCGGCAGCCAGGCCCGGCCGACGGCGAGGAGCGCGAGGAGAAGGACCGCGGCCAGCGGAAGGAAGGCCCCGGCGCTCTCCAACAGCGGCATCACCGGCTCGAGGAAGCGGCCCTGGGCAATGCGCGTCGCCGCCGAAAGCGCGACGGCGCCGGCGGCCAGCCCGGCGAAGAAGAGCCACGCGGTGGCGAAGCCGGGCAGCACGGCGGCGGTCACGCCCAGCGGAAACGAAGCGATGAGCGCGAGCAGGCCCAGCGCCACCGCCACCCGGCAGGCGGTGGTGAGGGCCGGGCCGAATCCGCGCACGGGCGTCAGCGTGCTCATGGGGCCGCCTTCGGCTGGATTGTTCGCAAGAGGTGCACGAGGTCCCAGAGGTCGGTCTCGTCGAGGCCCTGGCTCATGGGCGGCATGGCGCGGCCGCCGAGGATGACGGTCGCGTAGAGATAGCCGTCGGGGTGCCCCTGAATCCCCGCGTAGCCGAGGTCCGGTGCGGGCGGGAAGTAGCGGCCGACCGGGCCCGCGCCGTGCCCTTCCGGGCCGTGGCAGCTGACGCAGCGATCGGTGAAGAGGGCGCGGCCCCGCGCAATGGACGCGTCGCTTGTGGCGAAGGGAGCGGCCAGGGTGAGCGCTTCATCGCGGTCGTCGAAGTGTTGCCGCGCGCCGAGCGGAACCGAGCCTTCCGGCTCGGGGCGCACCATCGCGTGCGACCCGCCGCCGGGCTGGTACCACATGTCCGTTCGCCAGTCGTTGGAGCAGGAGACGCAGGCGAGGGCGGCGAAGAGCGCGGCGCTACGCCACATGGCGAACCTCCTCGGCGCCGCTCTGCTGCAGCATCGCCAGCAGCGCGGGCCCGGCGCCGGGAAGGAAGACGCCGATGCGGTCGCGGGTGAAGCGCGGATCCCGCGGCATCCAGCTGCGCCGCCGCCCGAGCACGGCGCCAACCAGCATGCCGATGAAATTGGCCAGCGCGCCGAAGAGCACGGTCAGCTCGAAGATGATGACGAGGAAGGCGGGCAAGGAGACGATGGGCTTGCCGCCCACCATGAGCGGCATCCGCAGCGAGGTGCCGACGGTGAGCGCCAGGCCGGCGGCGGCGCCGAAGACCGCGCCGGCAAAGGTGATGGCGCCGATGCGGCTGCGCGGCAGGTCCATCGACTCGAGCAGCTCGGGAAAGGGCGCCGGCATGGCGGCGCGGACGCCTTTGTGGCCCAGCTGGCGGGCGGCGCGGACGGCGCGGGCGGCGTCGGCCGGGTCGGCGAAGACCGCGAGCAGGCCGGGCTCATGCGGCATGTTTCACCTCGCCGTGCCCGCCCGCCGTCTCCTCTTTCAGCTCGGCGATGGAGACCGCGGGCAAGAAGCGCAGGAAGAGCAGGAACCAGAAGAAGAACCAGCCGAACGAGCCGAGGGTGATGCCGAACTCGGTGGGGCGCGGATGGTACGAGGCCCAGTCGAAGGGAATGCGGTTGTGCTCGAGCGAGGAGACGACGATGTTGAAGCGCTCGAACCACATGCCCAGGTTGACGAAGAGGCAGACGACCAGCAGGCCCAGCTGCGAGCCGCGCACGCGCTTCAAGAAGAGCAGCAGCGGCAGGACGCAGTTGCAGGTGACCATCAACCAGAAGAACGGCGCAAACGCCCCGATCGCGCGGTAGTGCAGCGTGTCCCGCTCGGGGCTGGGTCCGCCGCGGATGGCGAGGACGAACTCGGTCGCGTAAGAGAAGGTCACGATCAGCGAGGTGAGCAGCACCAGCCGCGAGAGCATCTCGAGGTGCTGCATGGTGATGAGCTCGGTCAGCTTGAGGGCGCGGCGGATGGGCAGGAGCAGCGTGATGACCATCGCCACGCCGGAGAGGATGGCGCCGGCGACGAAGTAGGGCGGGAAGAGCGTCGAGTGCCAGCCGGGCACGATCGAGACGGCGAAGTCCCAGGAGACGACGCTGTGCACCGAGATCACCAGCGGCGTGGCGAAGGCGGCGAAGAAGAGATAGGCGCGCCCATGGTGGCGCCACTCCTCGGCGGTGCCGCGCCAGCCCAGGGCGAAGAGCGCGTAGAAGCGGCGGCGCAGGCCGGTGCTGCGGTCGCGCAGGGCGGCGGCGTCGGGCATCAGGCCGGCGAGCAGGAACATCAGGCTGACGGCGAAATAGGTCGAGATGGCGAAGGCGTCCCAGACCAGCGGCGAGCGGTAGTTGATCTGCAGCGTGCGCTGATTCGGGTACGGCAGGATCCAGAAGGCGTACCAGGGCCGCCCGAGGTGGATGACCGGGAAGAGGCCGGCGGTCATGACCCCGAAGACGGTCATCGCCTCGGCGGCGCGATAGACGGCGGTGCGGAAGCGGGCGCGGAAGAGAAAGAGGATGGCGCTGATGAGCGTGCCCGAGTGGGCGATGCCCACCCAGAAGACGAAGTCGGTGATGGGGATGCCCCAGCCGACCGGCCGGTTGAGGCCGGTGTACTGCATGCCGAAGCGGATGATGAGCGACCAGCTATACGCGCCGATGCCGATGCAGACGGCGGCGATGGCGAGCAGCAGCGCAAAGCCGCGGCCCGGCTTGCCCTGGGTGGCGTGGACCGTGTCCTCGATGCGGGACATCTGCAGCGCGACGGAGCTTGCGGGAGGAGTCATTCGCGAGTCCTCCGCGCCAGGTAAGCGATGGCCGGCAGCGTGTTGACCTCTTCGAGCAGCCGGTAGGCGCGCGGGTCGCGCTGCAGCACCGAGACGCGCTGGGCGGGATCCTTGTTGTCGCCGAAGGAGAGCGCCTGGGCCGGGCAGGTCTGCACGCAGGCGGGCGTGACCTCGCCCTCGCGGACGGCGCGCCCCTCGTCTTTGGCGGTGTGCTCGGCGAAGCGGATGCGCTGCACGCAGAAGGTACACTTCTCCATGACGCCCTTGCTGCGGACGCTGACGTCGGGGTTGAGCTGCAGCTGGAGCGGCTCCTCGAAGACGGGGTCCCGCCAGTTGAAGACGCGCACGTCGTAGGGGCAGTTGTTGGCGCAGTAGCGGGTGCCGATGCAGCGGTTGTAGACCTGCGCGTTGAGGCCTTCGGCGGTGTGGTAGGTGGCGTAGACCGGGCAGACCGGCTCGCACGGCGCCGCGTCGCACTGCTGGCAGAGCGAGGGCAAGACCGCGATGCGGATGTCCTCCGCCTTTTTGCCCGCCGCCTTGTCGCCCGCCTCCACGGAACGCTGGATGCGCAGCCAGGCCATGGTGCGGCCTTCGCGTGCGGCCTGCGGGCCCGCCACCGGCAGGTTGTTCTCGGCGTAGCAGGCGACCACGCAAGCCTGGCAGCCGGTGCAGGAGTCGAGATCGATCGACATCGCCCAGCGGTGCGCCGGGTGTTCGTGAGCCGCGATCAGGCTGCCGCCGCGCGGGTGATCGGCCGCGTGCGGGTGCGCGTGACCTGCGCCCTGCGGGTCCGGATGCGGGTGCGGGTGATCTTCGGCGTCGGGCGCGGTGCGGGCGAGTTCGCGGCCTTCCTGGCTGGCGTGTCCGGTGACGGGCAGCTGTGAGCTGCGCCCGGTGCGCAGCGCCTGCACCCCGCCGCTTCCGAGGACGCGCAGCTCGGGAGCATCGAGCGGCAGCGCCACGGCGCCGTCGTGCAGCGCGGGATTGATCACCGCCGCCAGCTCGGCCGCGCCGGCGCTGGTGCGCAGCGCGATCCATTCTCCCGCGACGATGCCGAGGCGGCTGGCGGTCGCGGGGGAGAGCTCGGCCCACGAGGACCACGAGACGCCGCTCAGCGCATCGGGGATTTCGCGCAGCCAGCCGGGCGCGGTGGGATCGGCCGCGGCCAGCGGGGTGGCGAAGGCGACCAGCGCCAGCTCGTGCGCAGCGGGATCGGCGAGAAGTCGACCGCCCTCGAGTCGAGAGGCCGCGAGGAGCTGCGCCACCGCCTCGAGGCGCAGCGGCCGCGGAGCGGCGACGGCCTTGGCAGAGAACGTGCCCCGCGCCAGCAGATCGCGCTGGGCCTGCGTCGCCTCGAGCGGCCCCGCACCCAGCGCCTTGGCAGCAGCGATGGAGCGGGCGCGAACCACTTCGCGAAAGTCGCTGTCGGCCACGCCCGGGAGCTTGAGCGCCGCAGCCAGGTCGAGGAGGACCTGCGAGGCGGGCCTCGTGTCCCAGAGCGGCGTCATCGCCGGCTGCTGCAGCTGGACGACGCCGCGCCGAGGGGAGAGATCGCCAAACGACTCCAGCGCGTGGCGATCGGGCAGCACGAAGTGGGCGAGCCGCGCGGTCTCGTCGAGTTGCTCGCCGAAGTGGACCACGAGCGGAATCCTGCGCAAGGCGTCCGCGCTGCCCGCAAGGCTGCCGGCCAGATCGGCGCGATGGACCAGGAGCGCCGACAGCTCGCCCCGCCGCGCCTGCTCGAGAAGCGCCAGGGTCGCGGGCGGCGGCGAGGGCGCATCCTCCTCGCTGCCCAGGCCCAGCTGCACCGTCTTGCCCAGGTTGCCGAGCACGTAGTTGGTCAGCTGGATCACCGCCGCCAGCGCCACCGCGTCGGGCGACTGCACGCCGGGCCCCAGCAGCGCGGAGGGGCGCCGGGAGGCGAGCTCGCGGCCCAGCCTGGCAATCTCCTCTGGCGGGACGCCGGCCTCCATCCGCGGCAGCGCGGACAGGATCGCCTTCGACTCCGGGGCTAGTCCGGTCACGCCGTTCGCGGGCTCGAGCAAGAAGCGGAGCAGCGCGAGGGCCATCGGCAGCTCTCCGCCGGGACGCGCCCGCAGCCAGGCGTCGGCGTTGGCGCCGGTCATGGGAAGCCGCGGGCCAATCCAGGTGAGCCGCGCGCGATCGGGTGCCCCCCGCGCGCCCATGAAGGCGCGGGCCTGCTCGACCGGCGAGAGCCAGGTCTCGAGAAAGTCGGCGCCGAACGAGACCACCGAGCGGGCGCGGGCGAGGTCGAGCACCGGCAGCTCGGCAGCGCCGAAGAGGGC
>JANXXR010000179.1 GCA_025350525.1 Deltaproteobacteria bacterium | reverse complement strand
CGACCAGATCCGCGCCCAGGTGCAGGCTTGGCGCAAGGAAGTCGCCGACGCCAGGCCGCTGGAGAAGTCGGCAGTGCTCGACCGCCTCCTGCCCGACTGCTTCGCCCTCACCCGCGAGTCGTCGATGCGGTCCTTGGGCATGCGGCACTTCGACGTGCAGCTGATCGGCGGCATGGGCCTGCACAAGGGCATGATCGCCGAGATGAAGACCGGCGAGGGCAAGACGCTGGTGGCCACCTTGCCCATCGTGCTCAACGCGCTCGAGGGCAAGGGTGTGCACCTCGTCACCGTCAACGACTACCTGGCCAAGCGCGACGCCGAGTGGATGGGCCGCCTCTACCGGCAGATGGGCTTCTCCACCGGCGTGGTCGTCCACGGGCTCACCGACCGCCAGCGGCAGCAGGAGTACGGCAAGGACATCACCTACGGGCAGAACAACGAGTTCGGCTTCGACTACCTGCGCGACAACATGAAGTTCCGCCTCGCCGACTACGTGCAGCGCGAATTGCACTACGCCATCGTCGACGAGGTGGACTCCATCCTCATCGACGAGGCGCGCACGCCGCTCATCATCAGCGGCCCCTCGGAGGAGAGCACCGACAAGTATTACAAGATCAACAAGGTGATCCCGAGCCTGATCCGCGACCGCGACTTCACTGTCGACGAGAAGGCGCGCTCGGCGGTGCTCACCGACGAGGGCGTGGAGAAGGTCGAGGCGCGGCTGCAGGTGCCCAACCTCTACGACCCGGAGCAGATCGAGACCCTGCACCACGTCGAGCAGGGCCTGCGCGCGCACACGCTCTACCGCAAGGATCACGAGTACGTGGTGAAGGACGGCGAGGTGATCATCGTCGATGACTTCACCGGCCGCCTCATGCCCGGGCGCCGCTGGTCCGACGGCCTCCACCAGGCGGTCGAGGCGAAAGAAAACGTCAAGATCGAGAACGAGAACCAGACGCTCGCCACCGTCTCGTTCCAGAACTACTTCCGCCTCTACTCGAAGCTGTCGGGCATGACCGGGACAGCGGATACCGAGGCCGCCGAGTTCGCCGACATCTACAAGCTGGAAGTCCTGGTCATCCCCACCAACCGGGTCAATGTCCGCAAGGACTTGCAGGATACCGTCTACAAGACCGAGCGCGAGAAGTTCACCGCCGTCTGCAACGACGTCGAGGAGCGGTGGAAGAAGGGCCAGCCGGTGCTGGTGGGCACCGTCAGCATCGCCAAGTCGGAGGTCCTCTCCAGCCTGCTCAAGAAGCGCAACGTGGCGCACGACGTGCTCAACGCCAAGCAGCACGAGCGCGAAGCCGAGATCGTGGCGCAGGCCGGACGCAAGGGCCGCATCACCATCTCCACCAACATGGCCGGCCGCGGGACCGACATCCTCCTCGGCGGCAACCCGGAGTTCCTGGCCAAGCGCGACGTCGGCGCGGAACCCAGCGCGAGCGAGATCGAAGGTCGCTTGGTGCAGGCTCGGGTGGAGGCGGCCAAGGCGAGTGGCGAGAGCAAGTTCGCGCCGGTCACCGCCGCGGAAGTCGAGCAGGTCTACAAAACAGAGTACGCCGCCTGGAAGGAGCGGCACGACGCCGCCATCGTCAAGTACAAGGCCGAGTGCCAGCGCGAGCACGACGAAGTGGTCGCCGTCGGCGGCCTGCACATCCTCGGCACCGAGCGCCACGAGTCGCGCCGCATCGACAACCAGCTGCGCGGGCGCGCCGGACGGCAGGGCGACCCGGGCTCGTCCAAGTTCTACCTGAGCCTCGAAGACGACCTGATGCGCATCTTCGCCAGCGACCGCATCGCCAAGCTGATGGAGACGTTTGGGGTGCAGGAGAACGAGCCCATCGAGCACCCCTGGCTGACCAAGGCCATCCAGGGCGCGCAGGAGCGGGTGGAGGGCCAGAATTTCGACATCCGCAAGAACCTGCTCGAGTACGACGACGTCATGAACCAGCAGCGCCGGACCATCTACGGCATGCGCAAGGAAGTGCTGGCGGCCGGCGCGGGCGTTCCGCTGGTCTGGTTCACCGAGGACAAGAAGACCAAGAAGAAGACCCGCTTCGAGAAGATGGTGGCCTGGAAGGATCAGGAGGAGCACCTCTACGATCTCACCGAGGACCTGATCATCGAGATCGTCGAGGAGTCGGTGCCGCGGGGGAAGAACGACGACTTCGACCAGAAGGCGCTGCAGACGCGGGTGCGCGAGCAATTCAACCTCGAGATGAGCTTCGAAGGCGCGCAGCCCGACCAGGAGAAGCTGCAGCTCGATGTCTTCAACGTCGCCGAGAAGAAGCTGAAGTCCAAGTTCGAGGCCTTGGGGGATGATTTCCGGCTCTATACCCAATGGCTCTATTTGAATACCATCGATCAGCTCTGGAAGGACCATTTGCTTTCAATGGATCACCTGCGCCAGGGCATTCATTTGCAGGGATATGGGCAGAAGGATCCCAAGATCGAATACAAGAAGCAGGGCTTCGAGCTCTTCCAGATCATGAAAGGGCGCATCTCCTCGAGCACCATCGCCATGGTGATGCGCGTCGAGCCGGCGCAGCGGCAGGAGCCCGCGGCCGCGGCCACGCAGCAGCCCGCGCCGGGCCGCGCTTCCGGGACGCTGCCGCCTCTGCCGCAGCGCCGCCAGCAGGCCATGATCGAGACCCACGGCGAGGCGCCCACCGCCGCCGGCGGGAACGGCGGCACCGTGCAGAATCCGAGCGAGCCCATCGTCCGCGCCGGGCCGCGCGTCGGACGCAACGATCCCTGCCCGTGCGGGAGCGGCAAGAAGTACAAGAAGTGCCACCTGCCGCAGGAGGAAGGCACCGCCGCCGGGGCCGACTAGCCTCGTGTCCGGGATGACCCGCCCATCGCCCGCGCGGCTGGCCGGATGGGCGGCGCTCCTCGCGCTCTATCTCGCCGTGCCGCAGCTCGAATGGGATCACGGCCTGCGGCGGGTGCGGCCGGAAGTGTTCAGCGGCGACGAGCCTCACTACCTGCTCATGGTCAACAGCCTGCTCGCGGACGGGGACCTGCGCCTCGATCCCGACTACGAGCGGGTGCGGCTGGGGGGAGCGCAGGCAGGGGTGCGCTTCCGCGGCGCCGACCTCGATCACCACGTCATCGTCCTCGATCCGAAGTCGGGCAAGTCCGAGCTTTGGCACAACCTCTACAACCTGTACGCGCACCAGCCCTCCGGCGGGTTCGCGCGCCTGCGGCCCGGCTTTGAATCGGGAGCCATCGAGGTCCCCGCCCATCCGCCGGCCTTTGCCCTGCTGCTCGCCGTCTTCTGCGCGCCCTTTCGCGCCCGGCCGCTCCAGGTCGAGCACGTCGCCGTGCTAGCGGTCGCGCTCCTCTCCTTCCTGGCGCTGGCGGCGCTCTACCAGGCCGCGGGCCGGGCGGGCTTCACAGCGCGCGAGGCGGCCTTCGCGGTGGTCCTCTGCGGCGTGGCCAGCCCGCACCTCGCTTACGCGCAGTCGCTCTACTCCGACACCGCCATCACGCTCGCGCTGGCGCTCGCCCTCTGGGCCCTGGCAGGCGAAAGGCCTGCGCTCGCCGGGCTCGCCTTGTTTGCCGCCACCGCCTTGAAGCCGCCCTTCGCGCTGGTCGCCTTCGCCTGGGCGGGCCTGCTCTGCCTGGAAGGACGAGCCCGCGACGCGCGCCTGCTGCTCTCGACCTTCCTGCCCGGCTGCCTGGTGCTGGCCGGCTTCAACTTCTGGCTGACGCGGACGCCGGTGATCGCGGGAGCGCTGGGCTTCGTGCCCGCGGCAGGCCTTTCCGTCCTGCAGGCCCTCTTCCTCGGCGGCCGGCACGGACTGTTCGTCTGGGCGCCGTGGACCCTCGCGGGAGTCTTCTGGATCCTGCGCCAGAAGACGCCCTTGATGCGGAGACGCTCTTCTGGGGCGCCGCGCCCGTCGTCGCGGCCGCGCAGGCGAGCGACGGTGGCTACTGCTATGGCCCCCGCTACCTGCTCCCTTTCCTTCCCTGGATCGCCCTGGCCACGGTCGCTTCGTTCCGCGCCGCGCCCAGGGCATTGCGCGTGGTCATCGTCGCGCTCGCGGCGGCGGGAGTGGTCATCGCGCTGCCGGGCGCGCTTCGCTACCGGCAGGTCTTCGATCTTCCTCTGGCGGCGGTCTTTCGCGGCGGCTGACGGGCAGGCCGCGCGGTTTCAGGCGGCCTTGGCCGCCGCCCGCGGGATCGGCGGCACGAAGATCGCCACCGGGCAGGGCGCCGAGGCCAGCACGTACTCGGCGGTGTTGCCCAGGAACGTGCGCCGCCCGAGGACCTGCGGCACCGCGCCCATCACCAGGAGATCCGCGCGCAGCTCGCTCACCGCCTCGACGATGGCCCGGCCGGGCGACGCCGACCAGCGGACGTGCGACTCGACTTCGAGCCCTTCGGCAGCGCCCACCCGCGCCACTTCGCCGACCACGCGCATGCCGACGTCTTCGACCCTCCCGTCCGGCGCCAGCGCGTCCGGCGCGGGCACCACCACGCTCATGGCCAGGACCAGCGCGCCGGTCTCCTTGGCGTAGAGCAGCGCCAGCTCGGTGGCGCCCCGCGCGGCGAAGCCGCCGTCGGTGGCGATGAGGACGCGCTTGAAGACCGGAGGAAACTCTTCTCCCGAGACCAGCACGGTGCTGGCGCCGCTGCCTTCCAGCGCGGCGCTGAGCAGCCGGTTGGCCACCGTCCGCCGCCGCCCGGCGCCGACGAAGAGCAGGTCGTAGTTGTGCTGCGCCAGCTCGTCCTCGATGGACGAGGCCGGCGACTTCGCCTCCACCACGCGGGAGTGGAAGTCGGGCAGCTTCTGCTCGGCGGCGAACGAGTCGAGCAGCGCGCGCGAATGCTCCTCAGTGAGCGGCGAGCGGCGCTGGGGCGAGGGGCCGGCGTTCTTCTCCGGCACCACCGACATGGCCACCAGCATCGCTCCCGGAAGCCGCGCCAGCGCCGCCGCCAGCCGCATCGCCTGCAGCGATCGCGGCCCGCCGCTCATGGCCACCAGGATCCGCGGCCCTTCCCGCTGGATGATGGCCTTCTGCCGCGCGGCCTCCTGCTCGAGCCGCGCCGCCTCGGCGGCCTCGGGCCGCAGCCTGCGCACCATCATGCGCAAGAGCACCGGCGTGGTCAGGCTGGTGACCATGGGGATGAGGACGATGGCGGCGTAGATCTCGGGCGAGAGCACGCCCAGGTCGATGCCGATGCGCGCCACCACCAGCTCCATCGATCCGCGCGAGCTCATGCCTATGCCGACCGCCAGCGCCGAGGCAGTCCCGAGGCCGCCCAGCTTGGCCCCGAGCCCAGCGCCCACCACCTTGCCGGCCACCGCGACGCCGAGGATGAGCAGGGTGAGCCCGAGGGGAGGCAGCGAGAGCGTGGTGACCTTGAGGCCGGTGTAGACGAAGAAGATGGGCGCGAAGACGCCAAAGGTCACGCTGTCGAGCGCGTCCAGCGTGGCCTGCCGCACCCGCGGCGAAGTGGTGACGAGCACGCCGGCGACGAAAGCGCCGAAGACGGCGTGGATGCCCAGCCGCTGCGTCGCCGCCGCCAAAAGCAGGGTGAGGACGACGATGGCGCTGGTGGTGGCGTGCTCGATCGCGCCGCCGCGCTCGATGAAGCCGATGACTTTTCGGATCACCGGCCGTCCCACGAAGGCGGCGAAGGCGAGGATGCCGAAGGTGGCTCCGAGCGGACGGAGGACGGTCGAGGCGGAGACGGCGCCCGAGAGCGCGATGCTGGAGACGATGGAGAGCAGCACCCAGCCCACCGTGTCGTCGGTGATCGAGGCCGCCAGGATCACCGCGCCCACGTCGCGCCGGGTCAGCTTCAACTCCATCAGCGTCTTGGCGATGACCTTGACGGCGGAGATCGACATCGCCGTGGCGAGGAAGAGCGCGAAGACGGTGCGGTCGCGCCCCTGCGGAATCAGCTCGGCTGGCACCCAGTGCGCAAGGCCGTAGCCGGAGGCGTAGGGGATGACGATTCCGAACAGGCTGGTGAGCAGCGCCGCCCTGCCGAGAAAGCCCCACAGGCGCAGGTCCACCTCGAGACCGGTGCGCAGGATCAGCAGGATCATGCCGATCCAGGAGAGCATCTCCAGCAGGTTCTCGTGGGTGGCGCCGGCCGGGAAGAGCGCGCCGTGGGGGCCCGGCAGCAGGTGTCCGAAGACCGCCGGGCCGAGCAGGACGCCCGCGATCAGCTCGCCCAGGACGGAGGGTTGGCGCAGCTTGAGCGCCAGCGCGCCCAGCAGGCGGGCGGCGCCCAGCAGCACGGCGAACTGGAGGAGGAAGATGAAGATGGCGTGTTCGTCGAGCGCGTGCATAAACGGGGACAATAGGTCGTCACCGGTCGCAGCGCCCGCGCCCCCGGCGCCAAATGTCCGCTGGAATCCGATGGCGAAGGGCCGGGCCGCGAGGGTGAGTCGCCGCTGGCGAAGGGTGGCCATCCACGACCAAGGGCTCGGTTGGCGGCCCCTGCCGGAGGATGCCGGCGGAGTTGCTTTGAGAGCGCGATCCTGCTAAACTGCCGCTCCCTTTCCGGGAGGTTCCGGGAAGAAGCAGTCGTTCCACACCCACTACGCACACTTCCCGATCCGGGCAGGGTTCCCTGAATCCTTCAGGGCCTGCCAGGGCGCGACGGAAGTGGAGGAGAAAAACGAATGTCCGAGAACATCGAAGCCAGCATTCCCGCCGCCACACCCCCGCCGCCCGCCGCCGCGCCCGAGATGGTGCAGGTCCTGGCGCCGGCGCAGGGCATCACCATGCGCCAGCTGCTCGAGGCGGGCGTCCACTTCGGCCACCAGACCAAGCGCTGGAACCCGAAGATGAAGCCGTACATCTTCGGCGCCCGCAACGGGATCTACATTGTCGACCTGCAAAAGACCGTGCGCCTCGCGCGCGAGGCGGTCAAGTTCGTCAGCGACATCTGCTCCAAGGGCGGCAGCGTCCTCTTCGTCGGCACCAAGAAGCAGGCGCAGGACGCCGTCATCGAGGAGGCCACGCGCTCGGGCCAGTACCACGTGACCAACCGCTGGCTGGGCGGCACGCTCACCAACTTCAAGACCATCAAGACCGGCATCGACCGGCTCAAGACGCTGGAGAAGATGGCCGGCGACGGGACCTTCGAGAAGCTGCCCAAGAAGGAGGTCGCCATCCTCCAGAACGAGATGGACAAGCTGAAGAAGAACCTGGGCGGCATCCAGGAGATGACCCGGCTGCCAGGCTGCCTCTTCGTCATCGATCCCAAGAAGGAGCACATCGCCATCCACGAGGCGACGCGGCTGGGCATTCCCATCGTCGGGCTGGTGGACACCAACTGCGATCCGGAAGGCATCGAGTACGTCATCCCGGGCAACGACGACGCCATCCGCAGCATCCGGCTCTTCTGCGGCAAGGTGGCCGAGGCCGCCATGGAAGGCCGCGCGCGCTACCAGGCGCACCACGCCGGCGATCCGCAGGCGGGCGCCGAGGGCCAGGACGCGGGCGAGGATCGCGACGCTGCTTCCGAGCGGCGCGGGCGGCGCAACGATCGCGGCGGCCGCGGGGGCCCGCGCGGCGGGCGTCCCGGGATGGGTGGAGGCATGGGCGGCGGAATGCGTCGCGAGGCGCGGCCCGAGGGCGATGCCTCGCCCGGGCCCATCGTCGAGGTGAAGCCGACGCTGGGCGGCGGCGCCGACGAGCCGGCCGCTGCCGAGAAGACCGAAGCGTAGTCGCGCATCTGTTCGCGTGGGGATCCAGGGGGAGACGCGAGTCGCCCCTTGGTGCAGGCGCCTTGGCGCCGGATCTCATGCCTGTCTGGAAGGGAATCGACGATGGCTGAAGTGACGTCCGCAATGGTGAAAGAGCTGCGCGAGAAGACCGGCGCGGGGATGATGGACTGCAAGAAGGCGCTGACCGAGACGGGCGGCGACCTCGACAAGGCCAGCGACTGGCTGCGCCAGAAGGGCCTCGCCACCGCGGGCAAGAAGGCCGGCCGCAGCGCCACCGAGGGCGCGGTGGGATCGTACATCCACCTGGGCGGCAAGATCGGCGTGCTGGTCGAGGTGAACTGCGAGACCGACTTCACCGCCAAGAACGACAAGTTCCAGGCGCTGGTGAAGGACCTCGCCATGCAGATCGCCTGGACCAAGGCGCCGTACCTGAAGCGCGAGGACGTGCCGGCGGAGATCATCGAGCACGAGAAGCAGGTGACCCGCGCGCAGCTGCTCGAGCAGGGCAAGCCCGAGGCGATGATGGAGAAGATCATCCCCGGCAAGCTGGAGAAGTTCTACAAGGAGAACTGCCTGCTGGAGCAGCCTTTCTTCCGCGATCCCGACGGCAAACGGACGGTGCAGGAGGAGATCAACGCGGCCATCGCGGTCATCGGCGAGAACATGCAGGTGCGGCGGTATGCCTGCTTCGTGCTCGGCGAGGGGCTCTCGAAGGAGAAGAAGGACTTCGCCGCGGAGGTCAGCGCGGCGGTGGCGGGCGGGCAGAAGTAGACTCTCGCTGAAGCGATGTGTTCGTCCTCGTCCTCGTTTCGGGGCCTCGGTTTCGCCCGCGGAAACGAGAGCGAGGACGAGCGCGGCGCTTAGCTCGAGTGAGCAGCATTGCGGTTAAGCCGAGGATTGGTGAAACACAAAGCCCCTGCGGAGGAGGCGCGCACGCATCGGTGCTAGCTTGCCGCTCGCGAGATACGTCGAACGCGGCCGGCGCGCTCAGGAAGCTGCGGCGCGCTTCCACCCGACGCGCAGCAGCCAGCCCAGCGGCCTCGCCAGCACGCCGGCGCGCTCCTCGAGGCCGGCGGAGCTGAAGGGATCGCGACCGCGCCCGCCGAAATGGTGCGCGGCGTTGCCCAGCACGTAGCGGATGGCGTTGACCAGCTCGGTCGGCGTCTTGAGTAGCCGCGAGTGGTAGTGGTCGGCGAAGACGGCTCCAGCGCGCTTCATCATGGCGTTGAGCGCCTTGGCGATGCGGATGCCCAGCCCCTGGAGCGCCCGCGAGAGCGCGGCGTTGTTGTCGGCCTCGACGATCAAGTGCAAGTGGTTGCCCTGCACGCTGAACTCGACCAGCCGCGCGCCGAATCGGCCGCACGACTTCTCGAAGCAGGCGCGGATGCGGCGGAAGGCGCGCCGGCTGCGCAGGTTCCACACGTCTTCCAGGACCCGCAGGGTGACGTGCACGGGCGTCGGCTTGTCGAAGCGCGCCCGCGCCCGGTGCGAGACGAGAGCGAGCGGGCCCTTTGGCTTGCGCCCGGCGCCGCGCCGCTTTCCGCCACGGCGCGGGAGAGGCAAGGGCAGCTGAGTCGCGGTCCGGGTCATTGATTGAGGATATATCATGCCGCGGCGGGCTGCAAGGGGATTTCCTGTCAATTTCCTGTCAGATGCGTGCAGGCAGGGGAGGAGGTGGGCGCTCAGCGAGAGAGCGCGGTCCGTCGGGCGGCCTTTTTTTTTGGGGGCGCTCCGCGGCCTTCGGCCGCTCCGCTTTTGCAGGGGCCTGCGCGGCCCCCGCAACGCCCCCGCGGCGGCGAAGGGCCCGACGGACAGCGAGGCGCCGCGCGTAGCGCCCGACGAGCAGCAAAAACGCTGAAGCCGCCGCGGCGGCTTCAGGCCGTCAGCGCCGCGAACTCCGTCAAGAAGCGCTCCATCTGCTCCGGCTTCCCCAAGGTCACCCGCAGATGGGTCGGCAGCGCCGGAAAGCGTCGGCCCACCTGCACGCCGCGCTCCGCCAGCGCCGCGATCAGCGGCCGCACCTCGCGGCCCGTCTCGAACATGATGAAGTTGGCCTGCGACGGAATGGCCGCGAACCCGCGCCGGGCCAATTCTCCGACCACGTGCGCGCGGACCTGCGCGTTGCGCGTGCGGCCCTGCGCGACCCACGACGCGTCGGCCAGGCTTTCGCGCCCGGCCGCCAGCGCGAAGACGTTTACCGTGTCCGCCGCCGCCTGCGCCGAAAGCTTCTCCAGCAGCGCGGGCTGCGCGATGGCGTACCCCAGCCGCGCGCCCGCCAGTCCGTAGATTTTGGAGAAGGTCCGCGCCACGATCAGCTTCGCGTTCGTCTTCACCAAGGGCAGAACGCTCTCGTAGTCGGCGCTGTCCGCGTAGTGGTGGTAGGCCTCGTCCACCAGCACCACCGAGGGCGCCGCGTCGAGGAACGCCCGCATCCGCGCCTTGGGAGTTACGCTCGCGGTCGGGTTGTTCGGATTGCACAGGTAGACGAGGCCGGCGTCGGGAGCCGCCATCTTCGAAAGCGCGTGCGCGAAGGCGGCGTCGAGCGGGACGCGGGTGACTTCGGCGCCTGCCGCGGCGGCGTGGGCCGCGACGGACTCGAACGTCGGGTCCGCCGTCACCAGCCGGCGGCCCGGGCCGGCAAAGGCGCTGGCCGCGAGCTTGAGGATCTCGCTCGAGCCGTCGCCGAGCAGGAACCAGTCGGCGGGCAAGCCGTGCAGGCGCGCAAGGTCTCCGCGCAGCGCGTCGGCGGCCTCGTCCGGATAGCGCCAGGCGGATCCGCAGGCCTCGCGCATCGCCTCCAACGCCGCTGGGCACGGGCCGTACGGATTCTCGTTGGCCGAGAGCCGGACCGGCCCCGCCGCAGGAGCTGACGGAGCCGCCGCCGGACGCGCCGACCGCCCCGCCGCCGGAGCCGCCGGTCCCTTCGCCAGCGCCGGCCGCAGCGTCGCGACCGCCATCCCCGAACCGAGCAGCTTCCCGAAACTGCGCCTGGACAGTGCGGCCATTGCGCCCTCCCGCGAGGGGAGCAGTAAAGCTCATCTCGAGAGCTTTGTATTGGGAGGCGGCCGCTCCACGCCCGCTGGCTCGGCCTCCGGCAACACCTTGCGGGCAAACTCGATCTCCTCGCGCAGCCGCGAGAGCGCGCCGCTCGCCGCCACGCCGTCGGGCGCGGACTTGCCGGCCACCTCGAGGGCGTCGTCGAGCGCCGCCGCGATCTCCAGCAGGCGGCTCGCCACCTGGTCGCGCGAAGTCCCCTTGGGCAGCGTCTCCGCCTCGGGCGCGTCCAGCGGCGCAGCGGGCGCGCGGGCGGCCAGCGCCAGCGCCAGCGTCTCGGTCTCGGCCGCCTCGTGCAACAGCTCGCCCATCAGCATCTGCTGCGCGGCCGGCTTTCCGGCCAGCCTTTCGCGCAGCCGCAGCACGCGCCGGGCGATGCCCTGCACCAGCCGGGTCAGCGCCGGATCGCCGGGGTTGAGATCCCGGACCGGCGGCGCGGCGCCCACCATGAGCAGGCCCGCCACCGGGATGAAGACCAGCGCGAAGAGCAGCCCGAGGACCTGCACCGCCTCGAGCAGCTCCGCCGTCCGTCTGGGCTCGGGGTACGAGAGCATGATGCGCAGGAGCGTCTGTCCGGGGACGGGCCTCGAGAAGAGGATCAGCAAGGGAAAGATGGACCCGAGCGCCGCCCCGATCCTGCCGCAGCGGCGCGCCAGCCACTCGACCGGACGCCAGCGGCTGGCGGCGGGCACCACCGTGGTGGGCAGCTCGAGCTCCTTGCAGATCTCCGAGACGAAGTTCGCCGTCTCCCGGTCGGCGCCGGCGACGAAGCGGTTCTTCCCGTCGATGGCCAGCCGCGCGCGCCAGCCTTTTGCCGGGCGGCTGCCGCCCAGCCGCGCCGCCACCGCCGCCAGCTTGGCCCCTTCGCCGATGCCCTTGTGGTGGACGACGACGTCGAACTGTCCGGCCCGCAGCGACGGCAGCGGCTCGGGCGCCGCCGGCACGAGCTCGCCCTTGAGCGCGCGCAGCACCTGCTCGACGTCGAGGAAGCGCCGCTCCGCATCGGGCTGCAGCATGCGCCGCACCAGCTGTGCGTCGCCCGCCTCGAGGCCCGGCGCTTCGGGCGGACCTTCGCGCTGCAGGCGCAGCACCTCGTAGGGATCGTTGCCGGGGAAGGCGTGTCGCCCGGTCAGCATCTCGAAGAGCGTCGCGCCCAGCGAGTAGACGTCGGCGCGCGCGTCGGCGTCGGCGCCCGAGAGCAGCTCCGGCGCGAGGTAGCCCGGCGTCCCCATCACCATGCTCTGCGCGGTCAGCCGGGCCTGCCCGGCCACCCGCGCCATGCCGAAGTCGAGCAGCTTCACCCCGCCGCCCTCGGTGAGGAAGATGTTCTGCGGCTTCAGGTCCCGGTGGACGATGCCCGCCCGGTGCGCCACCCGCAGGGCCTCGCAGAGGTTCCGCGCGATCCGGTGCGCCTCCTGCGCCGGAAGCGCGCCCTGCTGCAGCCGCGCCGAGAGCGTCTGCCCGCGCAGGAGCTCCATGCTGAAGAAGGGCCGCCCGCCGTGCTCGTGCAGATCGAAGACCCGCACGATGGCCGGATGGTCGAGCGATCGCGTCAGCGCCATCTCGCGGCGGAAGCGCGCCGCGAGC
>JANXXR010000046.1 GCA_025350525.1 Deltaproteobacteria bacterium | reverse complement strand
GACGAGCTCGGCGACCTGCCGCGAAGTCAGGTATCGGGCCACGGCGAGGTGCCCGAAGAGGAGAGCGTCCCGCTGCGTGAGCCTCGCCCACTTCTCCAAGCCCCCTCGCGAAATGCCCGGCACTCTTCCAATCTTGACTTCACCGTCGTCCCTTACGCCGCAGTCTGCTCCGGACTTCTCCGCCATCCTGCTCGCCATTCCGCTACCCTCCTCGACTATTCCCGCATCCCTCGTCATTACGAACCGCCATTGTCGTTCTTGCCGTTGCCGTTGCCGTTGCTTTTGCCGTTGCTTTTGCCGTTGCCGTTGCTTTTGCCGTCGCTTTTGTGTTTGCCTTTTTCTCTTTGTTCTTTGCTTTCAACTCCAATTCACACCCCCAATTACCAATCCTTTCCCCACTCCGATCCTCTTCATCCACCTGTCTTCAACTCTCACCCTTCAATCTCCGACCTACCTTCCAACCAGGGCCCCTCCCACTTCTCTCCAAACCTGTTGCTTGATCACCTGCCCCTGACCCCTCTACCGTCGTTGTGGGAGAGGGGTCAGGGGCGGGTGGCCAGTCCAAAGTGATCCGCCGACAGGTCTTGGGAGGGGCCCTGGTTGGCAGTCGCCGCGCGCCTTTACGGCGGCAAGAGTGATCCGCGCGCCAGCGACGCCATGATCCGCCGACCGATCCTCTGATCCCCCCATGCTGCGGATCATGTAGGCGGACACTTTTCATACCTGCCTCCGGATCAGGCAGCGTCAGCGCTGACGCTGGAAACTGCCTCAACCTCAGAACCCGCGTGCTCTGGCTGCAGCTGCTCCAGCGCGGCGCGCAGAACACCTGCGAGCCGAGCCTTCTCGTCCGCGCCGGCGCTCGTCAGCCGGTCGCGGTGAACGACAAGTCGATGGCCATCCTCCGCGAAGAGCACCCCGCGCTCGGCGCTCCCTGCGGGCGTCGGACGATCGGACGGGGCGGGCGGGACTCCGCCCGGCGCCGACGCATCGGCAAGGCTTTTGTAAAAGGTCTCGACGCGCCGAAGGCTCCAGTCCTCTCGGAGCGCGCGCTCGATGGCACCACCGACGCGCGCCTCCGCCCTACGCTCCGCCTCGCGCACCAAGCGCTTCGCGGCCCGCTCCGCCACGACCTGCACCTTCTCCAGTCGCTTGCGCGCTGCCTCCTTAGCCTCATCGCAAGCCTCCCCACCGACGGCGGCGCGGGCCCCGGCGACGGCGTCGCGCGCATCATCGGCCTCACGTTGCAACGCTGCCTCGCGCTGCTTAGCGAAGACCTCGTACAGGCGAAGGAAGACGAGGGCGTGCTCCTTGTCGAGTCGCCGGTGTGTCTTTGTCGCGGCGTCGCCCTCCCCAGCTTCAACGAGCAGGCCGCTCGTCATCGCGGCCTTGATGAAATCGGGCGCGCGATGGACTTGGAGAAGTCGTTGAATCGTGCGAGCCGGCCGCTTCAGGTGATCGGCGAGCTGCTTCGCCTGCGTGAACTGATGCAGCTCCATGAGCTGAGCGTACGTGAAGGCCTCGTCGAGATCGGTGAGCTGTTCGCGCTGCAGGTTCTCTACGGCGACGATGTCTGCGGCTTCGGCGTCGCTCGCATTCCTCACTTCCGCTCGAATCGCCTCCCAAGCCGCGCGACGATCGGGCGCCACCCGCTGGCGATTGAGCTGGAAGGCGCGGAACCGCCGCTCGCCACCCATCAACTCGAATCGATCGCCCTTCGGACGAACGATGATGTTCATGAGCTGGCCGCGCGCGAGAAGATCGTCCGCCAGCGAGAGGACCTCGTCAGAGGTTGGCGCGCGTCGGCCCGGCGGCTGGTAGGGGCTCGCGTCGATGTCGTCGAGAGAGATCTGCCTGGTGCTCGACGGCTGCGCCGCGGTTGCGGCAGCTTGGCGGCTGCGCACGAGGCTGGAGATCCCTGCGTTGATGCTGCCGCTCGCTGCGGGCACGGTCGATTCCTTGTTCATGTCTACGCTGCTCCCTTCTGCTTCGAGGCGACGGTTTCTCGGTTTTTGATGAGATCGAGCAGCTCGTCGGTAAGCAGGTCGTATTCGACGGCGCCGCGCTGTCCGGGCGCGAGGCTGTAGATAGGCGCGCCCTTCCCTGCTGACTTTCCGATCGACGCGCTGTCGTGGATGCGCGTCTTGAGGAGGCGGTCACCGAAGAGATCGGCGAGTTGGCCCAAGACCTCGCGAGACATCGTGCCGGTCTCCTTGAAAAAGGTCGCCAGCACCCCGAGGATCTCGATGCTCGGGTTGACCTTTTCCCGCAATCCTTGGAGGTGACCCGCGAGCCGGACGGCGCCCGGCAGGCTCGCCGGCTCGAGCTTCACGGGGATGAGAATGTCGGGGCACGCAACCATCGCGTTGATGGCGAGCATCCCGAGCGTCGGCGCGCAGTCGGCGAGAATGAAGTCGTAGTGCGGCTCCACCCGCGCTACGGCCTGCGAGAGACGAGCAGACGCACCCATCGAGTCGCGCAGCAGCTCCAGCTCGAGATCGGCCAAGGTGTCGTTCGCAGGCAC
>JANXXR010000171.1 GCA_025350525.1 Deltaproteobacteria bacterium | reverse complement strand
CGCCGCACCCTATGCGAGCTTGCCCCGCGAGCGTTTCGATCAGGTGCTGAGCATGCTCGGGGACGGCATCGCCACCCGGCGCGGGCGAGCGAGCGCGCATGTCCACCTCGATCGCATCGCGCGTCGCGTGCGCGGACGTCGCGGCGCCCGCCTCGCCGCGCTCACCTCGGGTGGCGCGATCCCCGACAAGGCCGACTTCACCGTCATCGAGGAGCCCACCGACACCGTGGTCGGTACGCTCGACGAAGACTTCGCCATCGAGAGCATGGCCGGGGACATCTTTCTGCTCGGCTCCACCTCGTGGAAGATCCGCCAGGTCACGAACGGCCAGGTGCGCGTGGAAGATGCGCGCGGGGCGCCGCCCTCGGTGCCGTTCTGGAACGGCGAGGCGCCCGGGCGGACGGCGGAGCTTTCGGGCGAGGTTTCGCGGCTGCGCGAAGAGATCGAGCCGATGCTGGCCGAGCCCGCGCGAGCGGCGGCCTGGCTGATCGAACAGTGTGCCGTGCCCCCGGAAGGCGCGGAGCAGATGGTCCGCTACCTCTGCGCAATCCAGGCGGCGCTGGGCGCGCTGCCCACCCAGAAGACGCTGGTGGCCGAGCGCTTCTTCGACGAGGCGGGCGGGATGCAGCTCATCGTCCACGCGCCCTTCGGCGCCCGGCAGAACCGCGCCTTCGGTCTGGCGCTGCGCAAGCGCTTCTGCCGGACTTTTGACTTCGAGCTGCAGGCGGCCGCCACCGACGAGGGCGTGCTGCTCTCGCTCGGTCCGCAGAACAGCTTTCCCCTCGAGACCATCTTCGATTTCCTCTCGCCCGGCAGCATCGACGAGATGCTGACGCAGGCGGCGCTGCGGGCGCCGATGTGGGGCGTGCGCTGGCGCTGGAACGCCACCCGCTCCCTGGCCATCCTCCGCTCGCGCGCCGGGAAAAAGATACCCTTCAACATCCTGCGTATGCGCTCGGACGATCTGCTGGCGCAGGTATTTCCGGCGCAGGCGCAGTGCCAGGAGCACGGCACCGGCACCATCGACCCGCCCGACCATCCACTGGTGCGCGAGACGCTGCGCGACTGCCTCACCGAGGCGATGGACATCGAGGGGCTGCGCGGGCTCTTGCAGCGGATGGGCGACGGAGAGATCCGCATGCTGGCGCGCGACACGGCGGAGCCGTCGCCGCTCTCGCACGAGATCCTCAACTCCGCGCCCTACGCGTACCTCGACGACGCGCCGCTCGAGGAGCGCAGGTCGCGGGCGGTGCAGCTGCGCCGGACGTTGGATCCGCGCGACGCCGCCTCGCTGGGCGCGCTCGATGCGGAGGCGATCGCGCAGGTGGTTGCGCAGGCCTTTCCGGATCTGCGCTCCGCCGACGAGCTGCACGACCTGCTCCTGACGCTGGCGATGCTGCGCGAGGCGCCGCCGCAGTGGACCGCGTGGCTCGACGAGCTGCACGCGGCCGGACGCGCGTCGTGCAGCGAAGGCGTGTGGCGGGCCAGCGAGCGCGCGCAGAGCGAGCTCATCGATGCAGTGCGCGGCTGGGTGGGCATCACCGGGCCCATCACCGCCGATGAGCTGGCGCGCAAGCTGGGCGCTGCGTCGGTCGAGGCCGAGCTTTTGCAGCTGGAGAACGAGGGCTTGGTCCTGCGCGGGCGCTACCGCGAGGGCGCCAGCGAGACCGAGTGGTGCGAGCGGACGCTGCTCTCGCGCATCCACGGGCTGACGCTGGGCCGGCTGCGGCGCGAGATCGAGCCCGCCTCGACGCAGGATTTTTTGCGCTACCTCTTCCGCTGGCAGCACGTGCAGCCCGGAGCGCAGCTGCACGGAGCGCAGGGGCTCTCCGAAGTTCTGGCGCAGCTGCAGGGATTCCAGGGCGCGGCCAGCGCCTGGGAGAGCGACCTCCTGCCCGCGCGCGTTTTGCGCTACGACCGTGCGCTGCTCGACCAGCTCTGTCTCTCCGGCGAGATCGCCTGGGGACGGCTCTCGCGGGAGGACCGGGTGGCGGCCGAGGGAGCCGAGTCGCCGCGGCGCGCTCCGCCGGGGCGAGCGACGCCGGTGGCGCTGGTGCGGCGGGACGATCTCGAGTGGCTGCTCCTGGCGACGCGCGGTGCGCCCGAGCCGCTGGGCGAGAGGGCGCGCATTCTCCTGGCGCTGCTGGAAGAGCGCGGCGCCCTCTTCATCCACGAGCTGCGGGCGCAGATGGGGCTGTCCGCGCGGGAGCTGCACGAGGCGCTGTGGGAGCTGGTCTCGGGCGGGCGGGTCACCTGCGACGGCTTCGCCGCGCTGC
>JANXXR010000693.1 GCA_025350525.1 Deltaproteobacteria bacterium | reverse complement strand
TGGTCTGGATGGCGGTGATCGCGACGTTGTTGCTGGTGCGAGTGGTGGAGACAGCGCGACGGCGGATGCTACAATCGCGCTGATGTCGCGCATCGCTTGCATCCTCATCGTCGACGACGACCCGACCATCCGGCAGAACATCCACTTCATCCTCGAGAAGGGCGGGATGAAGTCGTCGATGGCCTCCTCTGGCGAGGAGGGCCTGCAGCGGATGCGCACCACCGCCTTCGACCTGGTGCTGCTCGACGTGCAGATGCCGGGCATGGGCGGGCTGGAGGCGCTGCGGATCATGCGCGAGCGCCATCCGGACGTGGGCGTGATCATGCTCTCGGTGCTCAAGGACATCGCCGTGGCGGTGGAGGCGATGCACACCGGCGCCCTCGACTACGTCACCAAGGACTTCTCGCCGCCCGAGCTGATCGCGCGGGTCCGCAAGACGCTGATGCAGCTGCGCGCCGGCCGCGAGCTCGAGCGCCTCCACGACGTCGAGGAGAAGCACGTCGCGCGGCCGATGGTGGCGGGCAGCTCGCCCAAGATGCGCGCGGTGATGCAGGTGGCGGAGAAGATCGCGCCCAAGCCCGTCACCGTGCTCGTCACCGGCGAGACCGGCACCGGCAAGGAGGTGCTGGCCCGCTACATCCACGCCCGCAGCGACCGCCGCACCGCGCCCTTCGTCGCCGTCAACCTGCCCGGCATCCCCGCCAACCTGGTCGAGAGCGAGCTCTTCGGCCACGAGCGCGGGTCGTTTACTGGCGCCGACCGGCAGAAGCTGGGCAAGTTCGAGCTGGCCAATGGCGGCACGCTCTTCCTCGACGAGATCGGCGATCTCGCCATGGATCTCCAAGGCAAGATCCTGCGCGCGCTGCAGGAGCACGAGATCGAGCGGGTGGGCGGCGAGAAGCCCATCCAGCTCGACCTGCGGGTCATCTGCGCCACCAACCGCGACCTGCCGGCGCGGGTGCAGGAGGGGAAGTTCCGCGAGGACCTCTACTGGCGGCTGAAGGTCGTCCCCATCGAGCTGCCGCCGCTGCGCGACCGGAGCGAGGACCTGGGCGACCTGGCGCAGCACTTCCTGGCGCGGGCGGCGGCGGAGCATGGGCGCACGCCGCAGTCGCTTTCGGGCGGCGCGCTCCAGCTGCTCGAGCGCTACCGCTGGCCGGGCAACATCCGCGAGCTGGAGAACGTGATGGCGCGGATGGCGGTGGTCTGCGACTCAGATTTGATCGAGGAGTCGGACCTGCCCTACGACTTCGCGGTGGCGCCCTCGGCGCTTTTGGAGAAGAGCGAGGAGCAGAGCCTCGAGGCGGCCATGCTCGCCTTTGAGAAGAGCTTCTTGCGCAAGGCGCTCAAGCGCAACGGCTGGCAGCGCAAGCTGACCGCGCAGCAGCTGGGCATCGGCTACTCGACGCTCAAGGCCAAGCTCAAGGCCTACGGCCTCGGTCACGATACCGACGGCGACGAGGAGTAGGGCAGCCAGAGGGCGAAGGTGCTGCCCTTGCCCTCGACGCTCTTCACCGCCACGGTGCCGCCGTGCGCGATGGCGATGCGGCGGACGTTGGGCAGCCCCATGCCGACGTGCGCGCCGGTCCGCTTGGTGGAAGAGAAGTTGTCGAACAGGCCGGGCAGCCGCGCGGCGGCGATGCCCGAGCCGTGGTCGTGGATCTGCAGGGCGGCGCGCTCGCCGTCCACCGCCACCTGGATGCGCACCGGCGCCGCGGGCGTCGAGGCCTCGATGGCGTTTCTCAGCAGATTGAGGGCCGCGCGCTCCAGCATGTAGCGGTCGGCGCGCACCCACAATTCGCCCGGCAGCCGCGACAGCTCGAGGCGCACGCCGGCCAGCGCGGCGTAGGATTCGGCGCTGCCGCGGATGCTGTCGGCGAAGGCGTTCAGCTCGAGGGGCAGAAAATCGGCGGGCTTGGGCTCGCGGGTCAGGTCGGCGAAGTCGGCGACGAAGCGCTGCAGCGTCTCCACCTCGGCGCCGAGCGAATCGCGGATGCGCGGCAGGTAGGAGGGGTCGTTGGTCTCGGCCAGCGCCCGGGTCTGCTGGAGGATGGCCAGCCGGTGGCCGAGGTCGTGGGTGATGCCGGCCGCGATCTGCCCGGCGATGCGGAAGCGCTCCTCCAGCTCGAGGCTGGCCAGCATGCGGCGGGCGAGGGCGGCGCCCAGCACGATGGAGAGCAGGAGCGTCACGGCGGCGCCGAAGAGCAGCAGGAGCAGCGCCGAGCGCGCGCCGCGCAGCGCCTCGTCCAGCGGCTGCTCGACGGCGATGCTCCAGCCCAGGTCGGGCAGCGCGGCCCAGCCCGCGATCACCTCGCCCTGCTCCGAGCGCAGCCGCTGCGGCGCCGCTCCGCCCGCGGCCACCGCCACCGCCGCCACCGACTCCGGCACCGGCTCGCCGCTCATCACCGCCGCGCGCATCGAGCCCGCGCCCGCCGCCAGGAGCCGCCCGGTGCGGTCGAAGGCGAGCGCGTATCCGGAGGCGCCGACGCGGATGCGCTGCACCTGCCGCTGCAGCTCGAGCAGGTCGAGCGTGGCGCAGATGGTGCGCTGCGGCTGCCCGGTGGGAACGCAGACGTCCATGGCCGGGGAGAGCTCGGCGAGGTAGGTGCG
>JANXXR010000658.1 GCA_025350525.1 Deltaproteobacteria bacterium | reverse complement strand
ATCCGCATCGTCGATGGCTCGGCGAAGGGCGGCCTCGACAAGCCCCTCTTCGAGCTGCGCAACAAGAAGGTCGCGCACCTCGACGACAACGCCGAGGTGAAGCGCATCGAGGTGAGCGGGATCAAGGCGCCCTATCTGCTGGAGAAGGACGGCAGCAACTGGAAGCTGGGCAAAGACCTCGCCGACAACGCCGCTGCCGAGCGCGTGGGTAGCGCGGTGAAGCAGCTGCGCGCGACGGCCATCGCCGACGAGAAGGGGCAGCTCTCCCAGTACGGTCTCGACAAGCCCAAGGCGGTGGCGAAGTTGTCCATCGGCGCCGGCAAGGAGACCTTGACGCGCACGGTGCTGATCGGCCAGGCCAAGGGCGGCGCGGTGACCTTGAAGACGTATGCGAAGCGCGACGACAGCCCGGTCGTCTACGAGGTGGACGCGGCCATCCTCAAGGACCTGGACAAGGCGCCCTTCGAGCTCGAGGACAAGCAGCTGGTGCGGGCCGCCCGCGACGACATCCGCAAGTTCGTCTTCGAATCCGCTGGGGGCAAGGTCGAGGTGACGCGCACCAAGATCACGCCGGCCGACGGCGGGTTCCCCGACGAGCAGTACGCGGTGACCGGGCACGGGCCGGCGAAGAAGTGGAAGATGTCCTCCGCCTCGTACTCGATTACTTCGCTGAAAGCGGCGGCCTTCGAGGGGCCGCTGCCAAAAGATCTGACGAAGTACCAGTTCGACAAGACGGCGACCCTCTACGGCGAGGGCGACAAGGTGCTGGCCCGGGTCCGCGTTGGCGCCGAGAAGGAGGGAAAGCGCTACGCGCTGGTGGACGGCGTTCCCAGGCTGGCGCTGGTCGAGAAGGGCACCGTGGACGACTGGCCGTGGACGCTTTCCGACGCCGTCGAAGCGCCGCCCGCTCCGGGGCCGGACGCCGGGGCCAAAGGCGCCAAGAATTAGGCTTTCTTTTGGGGCGGAGATCGCATATCCACAGCGGTCCAATTCTTCGCAGGAGTGTAGATGGCGCGCGTCACCGTTGAGGACTGCCTTCCGCTCGTCGACAACCGCTTCGCGCTGGTGCTGCTCGCCACCAAGCGCGCACGGCAGCTGATGGCAGGCGCGCGGCCGCTCATCGAGGCGAAGGACAAGCCGCCGGTCCTGGCGCTGCGCGAAGTGGCCACCGGCAAGGTTCGCTTCGACCGCCCCGTGCGCGCCGCTCTCAAGGGCGACTACGACAACGAGAAGCTGCCGGCCGGCGCCGCTCTGCCTTCGCGCGGCCGCGGCAAGTAGTCAGGCGGCCCAGGCCACCGCGCCCTGGGCCAGCGCCGAGAACTTTTCCCCGCCCGAGAGCCGGTAGAGCCTGCGCACCTCGCGCAAGAGCGCGTCGAGCCGGCCTGCGATCACGTAGCGCGCTTCAAGGGCGCGCGCGCACGCCGCCGCCAGCGTCCCCGCCAGCCGGTAGCGATCGCGCTCCGCTGCGGCCAGCCCGGGCCGCAGCGCGCTGCGCTCGAAGAGCTGGTGTCGCAGCGCCGGCGACGAGCCGCGCCGCCCGGTGGCCCAGAGCTGCAGCAAGACCGCCAGGTACTTGTCGAGCTCGCCCTGCACTTCCAGCTCGAGCTGCGAGACCTGCCCGCCCTGCCCCGCCCGGTGCGCGAGGTAGAGGAAGTGCGAGACGCCCTCCGCCGCCGCGCAGAAACCGGAGAGGCGCTGCCGCGTCCAGGGCTCGGAGGCTTCGCGGGTGAGCTGCGCGAGGACGCTCTCGTCGAGGAAGAGCGCCACCTCCAGCGCCTCGCCCTGCTCGGAGACGAGCAGCGCCTCGTCGGGGCTGGACAGGGGCGCCAGCTTCTCGCGGACGCCTTGGCCGACGAGATAGCCCGCCACCGGATCCGCGGAGACGCCGTGCACCGACTCGAGAAGACGCTGCAGCTGCGCGAGGCCGAGCAGCGCGCGCTCGCTCACTGCACGAAGCCTTTACGCAAGACTACGCCCTGCGCCTCCAGCGTGGTCGCCAGCCGGACGCTGCCGGTCTTCATCCAGCGCTCGTAGAGGCGCACCAGGCCGGCGTTGGTGGAGGCGAGCGTGCGCTCGCTGACCTCGTTGAGCAGGTCCACCAGCAGGCGGAACTTCTCGGAGAGCTCGTCCCAGAGGGTCTTTTCCGACCGCGCATGCCGGGCAGCCACCATGCCGACGGCGTCGTAGGCGCGGCCGCCCATGGCGATGTAATAGTCCACGTCCACCAGGTTCGACCGGCGCGAGAGCGAGTCGGGGAAGAACCCGGAGACGAAGAGCGAGGTGTCGCCCAGCCGCTTCAGCATCTGCACGCGGGCGGGGCCGGGCTCCTCCAGGGCCTCCTTGAGGAGGAAGGCCAGCGGCTTCTGCTGCCAGCTGCCGTCCTCGCCCTGGACGTAGAGCGCCTCGGACATGAGGTACTCGGCGAGAAGGTTCACCAGGTAGAGCTCGGTGAACGGCTGGACGCGGGCGCGCTGGTTCTCGATCGCCTTGGCGACCAGGTCCCGGAAGAACTGGTGAATCGACTCGGAAGACAGGATCGCGGCGTCCGCCATTCCACCTCCTGCCTTCAAACTGTACAGGGTACCGCCCGCTCGGCAAGTAGCTGGCGCCCTTGACAGGGCCCGCCAGACGGTTACATTGCGCGCGCTTTGGCACTCCTACCTCTTGAGTGCCAACCCCTAAATCCGACGTCGCAACAAGGAGAAATACCCATGAAGATTCGGCCTCTGCAGGACCGCGTGATCGT
>JANXXR010000566.1 GCA_025350525.1 Deltaproteobacteria bacterium | reverse complement strand
GGTGCACACCGTCTACGGCGGCGCGCACCTCTTCAAATCGGACACCACCAGGAAGCTGGGAGAGCTCTCGCTGCGCGCGCTCTCGCAGAACGCGCCCACCGCCTCCGTCTTCGCCGAGGCCATCGGCATCGAGCCCGGCGTGGCGGCCACCGTCTTCGCGCGGGTGCAGGAGAAGCTCAAGCGCGAGGCGGTGGAGGACTTCCGCATCGACTTCGAGGACGGCTATGGCATCCGCGCCGACGCCGAGGAGGACCAGCACGCCGCGCAGGCCGGCGCCGAGTGCCGCAAGGGCCTCGACAACGGGACACTCTCGCCCTTCATCGGCGTCCGCATCAAGTCCTTCTCGGGCGAATTGGCGGGGCGGTCGCTGCGCACGCTCGACATCTTCCTGACCGCGCTGGGCGGAAAGCTGCCGCCGAACTTTGTCGTCACCCTGCCCAAGATCACCGGGCCGGACCAGGTGACGGCGCTCATCGACGCCTTCGAGGCGCTGGAGCCGAAGCTGGGCCTGCCCGAAGGCTCCCTGAAGATGGAGCCGATGATCGAGGTGACCCAGACCCTGCTCGACACCGACGGCACCTCGATGCTGCCCAAGCTGCTGCAGGCGGCGCGGGGGCGGATGATCGCGGCCCATTTCGGAACCTATGATTATACGGCGTCGTGCAATATCACCGCGGCTTATCAATCGATGCGCCATCCGGCCTGCGACTTCGCCAAGGAGATGATGAAGATCGCCTATGCCGGTACCGGCGTCTGGCTCTCCGACGGGGCGACCACCATCATGCCAGTGCCGGTGCACCGCGGCGACGGCCTCTCCGAGGAGCAGAAGCGCGAGAACGCCCGCGCCGTCCACGCCGCCTGGCGGCTGCACGCCGACGATATCCGCCATTCCTTGATCAATGGCTTCTATCAGGGCTGGGATCTGCACCCGGCGCAATTGCCCAGCCGCTATGGCGCAGCCTATGGGTTTTTCCATAAGGGATTGCCCGCCGCCAGCGAGCGGCTGAAGAACTTCGTCAGCAAGGCCGCGCAGGCCACGCTGCAGGGGGATATCTTCGACGACGCCGCCACCGGGCAGGGGCTCCTCAATTTCTTCCTCCGCGGCGTCAACTGCGGCGCGCTCACCGAGGACGAGGCGCTGTCCACCGGCCTCACCCTCGACGAGTTCCGCGGGCGGTCCTTCCTCAAGATCCTCAACAACCGGCGCGCGTCGGTGCAGAAGGCGTAGTCTCAGGACCGGAGGACGTCACATGAGCGCTGTCTCGCTGAAACAGCCCACCGCGATGTTGCCGCCATCGATGTTGCCGCTCGCGGTCGTGCCGCTGGCGATGTCGGGCGCGGCACTGGCCATCGTGCTCGTCCACGTCGCCCTCTACGGCGTGGTCCGCGAGGCCGACGAGGGCACCGCCGCCCACCTCTTCCAGATCCTCATGGCCGCGCAGGTGCCGGTCATCGCCTGGTTCGCCATCAAGTGGCTGCCGCGGATGCCGCGGCCGGCGCTGCAAGTCCTCGCGGCGCAAGCGGGCGCGGCGCTCCTCGCCTTCGCCGCGGTCTTCTTCTTGACCTAGGCCCCTGGGCCTCGCGGCGGCGCCGATCGGCTTGACCCTGCCGGAGCGCGCCTGCATGTTTCCGGCATGCGCCTCTTTCTCGCCGCTGCCCTGGTCGCGCTCGCCTGCGCTTCGCGGGAGATCCCCGCTCCGGCGCCGCTGGCGCAGTCGGTGGCGTCGCAGGCAAGAGCGGCTCCGGAAGCGCGACCTTCCGAGGCGCGGCCGCCTCTGGAGGCGCGAGGTGCGCCGGCGGCCGCCGGCGATTTGCGCTGCACCACCGACGCCGACTGCACCCTCACCCGCATTCCTGCCGGCGGCTGCTGCGCGAGCCTGTGCGAGCCGCGGGTGGTGACGGTGAAGCAGGCCGCCGCGCTGGCCGCTGCCGGCGCGGCCTGCCGCTGCGCCGAGCCGCAGTGCGCTCCCGAGCGGACGCAGATGGTGCCGTTCTGCCAGGCGGGAAGCTGCGCCGGGCGGCGGGAGTCGATGCAGTAAGCAGGCTGGAAACAAAAGGGCCCGGCCGCGTGGAGCGACCGGGCCCGCAGATCGGTGACACTGCTGCTAGCGGACTTCGAGCTTGCCGATGGCGAAGTCAGGACCGCCGAAGACGTCGCTGCCCGAGCGGTCGCGGACCGCGGCGTGGAACTTCGCGCCGAGCGCCTGGCCGTCGAACACCGTGCCCACCGGAACGCCGGCCGTCAGCGCCAGCCGAATCGAGTAGTAGTACGAGGCAGCCCCGGGATACGGACGCACCGCCACGTCGCCACGCTTGCCGGCGGAGGCCGTGGCAGTCGCATCCACCCGCTTCTGGCTGATGCCGCTGTAGAGGACGCCGTTGGTCGCATTGATGGCGGCGCCCTTCGCCTGCGTGCCGGTCCCGAGGTTAAGGACCGCGGTGCTCCCCGTAGGCGCGGCCGTCACCAGCAGCGTCGTGTCCGGCCCGACCTTGGTGGTGTCGAGCGGCAGGTTCATGCCCGCCGCGAAGACGCCGTTGCGGACGGTGTCGTTCGTGCCGAGGCTGAGTGGAAAGAGCGAGGCGTTCGAGACCAGGTCGAGCTGCACGACGCTGGCGTTCGAGATCGCGTTCGAGATCAGCCGGACCTTGCCGCCGGTCGCCGGGTTCGTGTAGACGAGCCCGTGGACCGCGGCGGGCTTGCTGGTGCCCTGGATGGCCGGCGTCGTCGTGTCGGTGGCGGTCAGCGTCTGCGCGCCCACCGTGTTGAAGGTGACGCTGAAGGGCTTCTGGCCGTTGTCGCTCGGGCCGAACACTGCGTTGGCGGGCTTGACCGCCGCGGCGTCCGAGCTGGTGAAAGCCACCGTCCCCGCGTAGGCGGAGTTGCGGTTTCCGAAGGCGTCCTGCGCCGTCACCGTTCCGGCCACCGGCGTGCCCGCCCAGGCGTCGAGGTTGGTATCGAGCCCGGTGAAAGCCACCACCAGCACCGTCGTTCCGGGCAGCACATTGACCGTCGCCGAGCAGGCGATGGACGAGGCGACCGTGTCGGTGGCGATGATGAGCTGGATGCCAGAAGTGCGGAGCTGCACGCTGAAGGCGCGCGTGCCGGCGTCGGTGCCGGTGAAAGTCCCGTTCGCAGGCAGCTGCGCGGCAGTGTCGCCCGGCACGGTGATCGCCATGGTCCCGGTATAGCCGGTGGCCACGTTGGCGTAGGCGTCCTTGACCACCACCCGCAGGCCCACCTGCGAGCCCGCCGCCGCGCTCGCCGGCGTGTCGGTGACGAGGCAGTTGGCGCCCGGAGCGGATCCCACCGTGAAGCTCGCGCTGCCCGTGACGGCCCCGGAAGTGGCAGTGACGGTTTGCGCGCCCGAGGTCAGGAGCGTGATCGGGAAGGTGAACGCACCCGCGGTCAGCGTGTGCGGCACAGGCGGCGTGGCCTGTGCGTCGCTGGTGGTGATGGTGACCAGGCCGGCAAAGGACGAGACCGTGTTGCCAAACGCGTCCTTCGCGGTGACGCTGGTGGAAGTCGGCGCGCCCGCGGTGGTCGAGCCGCCGGTGAGCGCGAAGACCGTCGCGTCGCCCGCCGAAACCAGCGTGCTGGTGGTGGTCGCCGTGATGGTGCCGCCCACCTCAACGACGGTGGCGGAGTGCGCGCCGGAGGTCAGGAACGCCAGCGAGACCGCACGGAAACCTCCGCTGAAGCCGCCGTCCGCGGGCAGCCGGTCGGTGGATTCGGCCGAGGAGAAGTGCGCCGCGCCTGCGTAGTTGGTCACGACGTTTCCGTGCGCATCCACCGCAGTGATGGTGAGGGGCAACGGCTCGCCCGCGCCCGCCCCGGTGGGCAGCGCCGAGAGCAGGTATGCGGTTGCAAGGCCGTGATTCACATGCGTCGCAGCGCTGCCGGTGAGAGAGGGCAAGCCTGCGTCGGTGGCGATGATCGACTGATCGCCGGCGATCGCGAACCGCACCGTCACGTTGGCGGTGCCGTGCAGGGTCGCAGTGAAAGTCAGGTCAGGAAGCGACGGCGCGGCTGCGTCGGTGAGGACGAAATGCAGCGTGCCGGCATAGTCCGTGATCGGGTTGGCGAAGGCGTCGCGTACGGTGACGGTGACCACTTGGTCGGTGTCGACCGTGACGCTCGCGGGCAGGCCTTCCAGCGTCACCTTGGCTGCCGCGGCGTGCCCGACCACGAGCGAGCCGGCCGCTCCGGTCACGCCCGTTCCGGCAACCGTGAGCGTGCTGGTCGCCACCTTGGTGAAGGTCGCGCCGAACGCGTGCAGGCCCTTGTCGGCGGCGGCAAAGGTGTAGTCGGCAGGGAGCTGCGCGGTCGTGTCGCTGGAGGCGAAGTGCACGGTGCCCGTGTAGCCGATGGCCACGTTGCCGGAGCCGTCCAGGGCCGTCACCGTGATCGCCAGACGGTCGCCGGCGGTCGCCGTGCCGGGAAGGCCGGTGAGCGCCAGCGAGGCCGCCGTTCCCGCGGAGACCGCAAAGCTACCGCGGCCGGAGACCGCACCCGAGGTGGCGGTGACGGTCTGCGTGCCCGAGGTCAAGAGCGTGATCGGGAAGGTGAACACCCCTGCGGTCAGCGCGTGCGGCGGAGGCGGCGTGAACTGCCCGTCGCTGCTGGTGAGGGTGACCGTGCCGCCAAAGCTCGTCGCGGTGTTGCCGAAGGCGTCCTTCGCGGTCACGGTGGTGGTGGTCGGCGTGCCCGCGGTCGCGGAGCCGCCGCTGACCGTGAAAGTCGTGGCGTCAGCCGCGGTGACCAGCGTGCTGGTGGTGGTCGCCGTGATCGTGCCGCCCACTTCGCTGACGGTGACGGTGTGCGTGCCCGCGGTGACGTAGGCCACCGAAACCGCCCGGCTGCCGCCGCTGAAGCCGCCATCGGCGGGGAGCCGGTCGGTGGAGTCCGTCGAAGAGACGTGCGCGGCGCCCGCGTAGTCCTTCACGGTGTTGCCGTGCTTGTCCACCGCAGTGATGGTCAGCGGCAGCGGCTGGCCCGCGAAGGAGCCGGAGTCCATCGGCGAGAGCGCGTATCCGACGGCCTTGCCGTGCTTCACCTTGGTGGCGGCGAGGCCGGTGATGGAAGCCGCGCCCGTGTCGGTGGCGCTGATCGACTGATCGCCGGCGGTGGCGAATTGGGTGGTGAGGTTGGTCGTGCCCTGCATTGCCGCGGTGAAGACCGCGTCGGGGATCCCCGTGGCGCCGCCGTCCGTGAGCGCGAAGTGGAGCGTGCCCGCATAGTCGGTCATGGGGTTGCCGAAGGCGTCGCGCACGGTAACCGTGACGACCACGGCCGTGTCCACCGTCACCCCAGCGGGCACGCCTTCCAGCGTGACCCGGTTCGCCGCGGCGTGCTTGACGCTGAGCGCGCTGCTGGCGCCAGCGACCGCGCCGCCCGCATCCGCCACCGCGAAGTATGCGGAGGCGGCCTTGGTGAAGGCGGCGCCGAACGCGTGCGTCCCCTTGTCGGCCGCGCCGTAGGTGAAGTCGGCGGGAAGCTGGGCACTGGCATCGCCCGAGGTGAAGTGCACCTTGCCCGCGTAACCGGTGGCGATGTTGCCGTAGGCGTCGAACGCCGTCACGGTCAGCGCCAGACGGTCGCCCGCGACGGGTGAGGCCGGCAGGCCCGAGAGCGCCAGCGACACAGCGGCAGCCGGCGAGACCGTGACCTTGGCGACACCCTGCGAGGAGGGCTGCGCCGCGTCGGCGGCGACCAGCGCGCGGTCGCCCGCGGTCTTGAAGGTGGCCGTCACCGCGTGCTGGCCGGCGTCGGCGGCGGAGAAGGTCAGGTCGGCGGGCAGCGCCGCCATCAGATCCGTGCTGCTGAAATGCACGGTGCCGCGGTAGGCGGCATTGACCGCGCCCGACGGCCCCAGCGCCGTGACCGTGTAGCCGGCGGGAGCGCCCGCCACCACCAGCGCCGCGCTGGTGGCCTCGACCTTGAAGCCCGACGCAGGCGCCGCGCCCACCGAGACCGAGGTGGTGGCGTGCACCGTCGAGCCCTTGCGGGTCGCGGTCAGGGTGTAGGTGGTGTCGGCGCCCGGCGTGACCGCAACCGAGGTCTTGCCGGTGACGTCGCCGACGCCGTTGTCGATGGTGAGGGTTGCGTCGAAGGGCGCCGCCGCGATGACCAGGTTGGTGGTGCCTCCCAGCACGATGGAGGCGGGCTGCGCCGTGAAGAGCTGGATGGTGGCCGGCGTCTCGCTGCCGCCGCAGGCCGCGGCGAGGAGGATGGCCACTGCTGCGCTGAGCCGCTTCATTGATTGCTCCCGAACTTCGCGACGAGCGGGGCGAGGTCCCCGGGTTCATCGATGGTGGAATCGCCGTTCAAATCGAGGCTGGAGTCGTAGACGAGGTTGTTGTTCAGCGAGGGCGTCGAGCCCATGCGCGCTGCGAGGGAAGCCATGTCGAAGAAGTCGATGACGTGGTTCTTGTCGAAGTCGCCCGTGCCGCCGGCGGTGGGGGCTTCGCTGTTCGGGTAGATCTCCCAGATGCCGCGGCCGTAAGTGCTGATGCGCATCAAGCTGCCGTTGGAGGCGATCTGGATGTCGGTCACGCGCACCGCCGGCAGGCCCAGGCCGTACGGCGCCCAGGTGTTGCCGCCGTCGGTGGTGCGGTAGAGGCCGAAGTCGGTGCCGACGTAGAGCGTGTTGCCGGTCAGGTCGTTGGGCTCGTAGCGCATGACGAAGACGGGCGCGTTGGGCAGGTCGAAGCCGGTGCCGTTGCCGTGGAAAGGAGCCCAGGTCTGGCCGCCGTCGATGGTCTTGAAGACGTGGCCGACCGAGGGCGGGATGAAGACCACCGGATCGCAGGTGGGCGACGACGGATCGAGGCAGCCGGCGCCGTTGGGGTTGGCGGTGCGGTCGACGGCGTTGGAGATGACCGCGTTGCTCGAGGCGAGCCAGGTCAGCTTGGAGTCGGTGCCGCCCAGGACCTGCGGATTGGGCGGCGCGGCGAAGTCGCTGCCGAAGCCGATCCAGATGGTGCCCGTGCCCTTGCCGGTGATGCCCGGCACTTGGATGCCGTGGTTGTTGGTGACCACCGTGGTGGGGAAGCCGGGCTTGTCGTAGACGAGGAACGAGCCCGTCGAGGAGTTGCTGCTGGTGGTGACGCCGCCGTAGATGCGCGTGTTGGCCACGCCGTCGATGGTGTAGCGGTAAGGCGAGACGCGCAGGCCCATGCTGCGGATGGTGCGGACCGTAGTGTCTGCCTTGACGGCGGCCGTGGGCACCACGTTGCGGATGGAAGCTCCCGCCGAGGTCTGGTTGATGAACCAGATGTCCGCCCGCTGAGCGCCCGCGGAAGCGATGCCCGAGCTGTCGTCGCCCAGCCCGTCGTAACGAATGAGCGTGGGGTCCACGCCGGGGGGGCCGAGCGTGCCGGGGCTGCGCCAGTTGGCGCTCTCGACGCCGTTCTCGATGCGAGTCGCCTGGCTGCAGTTCCACAAGCGCGGCAGGCAGAAGCGACGCGAGCCGTTGACCGAGATCCAGTAGACCTGGTTCTGGCCTTTGGTGTCCTGCGCGAGACCGGAGCCGAAGCCGTCACCGCCGAGGATCTGGTCCCAGTTGCCCGGGTTGATCTCGTCGATGAAGTTCTCGTCGGTGACCAGGCGCCAGCGGGTGCCGTTGTCCTGGAGGCCGCCGTAGACGACGTTGGGATTGCCCAGCGCCGGGTCGCCGGTGGAGACGCCGTAGAAGAGGTGGGTGGTGATGCCGACGTCGGGCTGCTGCCATTGCGCCAGCTCAGGCGTCGTCACGGACCAGATGTTGCGGCTGACGAAGAGGCCGCCGTCGGTGCCGGCGAGGACCACGGTCTGGCCGCCAGCCGCAACGGCGAGGGAAGTGTGCCAGTCCGCGTGGACGTACGGGAGGAAGCCGAAGTTGGTAAAGCCGAGGCCGCTCTGCGGCAGCCAGTTCGAGGCGCTGGCCCAGGTGGCGCCGCCGTCGGTCGTTCGAATGGAGCAGAGGTTGCCGCCGAAGAGTGCGTTGTTCGAGTTCAGCGGGTCCACCACTGCACTCAGGTTGTACCAGGCCTGCCCGTGCGCGGTGTCGACCGTCTCGCACCCTTGGCCGCCGTTGGCGATCTGCGCGTCGCGGGAAAGAATGGTCGGATTGGTCACCAGCGTAGGCGAGGCGATCCCGGCGTGACCCTCATTGAGACCGCTGGCGATCATCGACCAGGTAGCGCCCCCGTCAGTGCTCTTCAGGTACCACGCGGTTCCGTGGACGATGGAACAGATGAATCCACCGGTAGGTAGCGGCAGGTGCGGGGTGCAGAGGAAGGGGACATTGCTTTCCTGCGAGTTCGAAACCTGCGCGTAGATAACGGTTGCATTCGGGCCGGCGAGCGTCGGGGCGCCTGCGGCAAGAGCGATGCGGCCGGGGTCATAGCCGCGGGCCGAGATCACTGCCGCAGGGAAGCTCGCGCGCATCGAGGTCCAGGTGGCGCCGTTGTCGTTGCTGCGCCAGATGTCGCCCATGTTCCAGTGGAGAGTGTCGACGCCGCCGGTCTGGGTCGGGCAGCTCATCGAGCCGCCGCCCGCAGACGGAGGGAAGGCGGCCTGGGTCGCGCCCGCGAGCGTGGGGCAGCCGTAGACGCCGCTAACCGTCCACACGTTGAGCGCGGTGCCGGGATCGATGCCGCCGTAAGCGATGGACCAGGTGCTCTCGCGGACGTCGGGCGTGGTCGCGTTGGGCAGGTCGACGAGGTTGAAGGTCAAGCCGTCGGTGGAGATGTAGAAGCCGTCGTTGGTGGCGACGAAGATGTGATTGGCGTCGTTCGGATCCAGCTTCAGATCCCGCACGTCCTGAACCTGCACCGGGAATGTATCGGCAGGGTGCGAGGCAGCGCCGAGCGCGATGGGAGCGCCCCAGGTCGAGACCTTGGTGGTGGGGTTGAAGGTGCCCTTCACGAGGAGGCCGACCTTCTGGTCGACGAAGTCGCCGAGGCCCAGCCAGAGGGTGCGGTCGCCGTTGCCCGCGACCACCGGGCTGATGACCATGGCGCCGATGGCGAGCTGGCCCAGCGTCTCGGTGATGGGAGCCCAGGTCGGGTAGTTGCCGCCGAAGTCGGGCGCGTACCAAACGCCGCCGCCCGAGAAGGCGACGAAGATTCCGGTGGCGCTGCCCGGATCCATGGCGATGGTGTTGGGGCGGCCGGTGTCCATGCCCTTGTAGTAGGTGCCGTTGAACTCGGAGCGGGCGGCGAGCGGGCCGATGTTCTTCCAGGCGCGCGTGCCCGGAACGGTGGCGGCTGCGGCCGCGGCGACGGTGGGGTCGGCCCACTTCGCCTTCTCGTCGGCGACGGTCTGGAGCAGTTGCTGCATCGCCCACTGCGGGCGGGGGCCGATCTCGGCGGCCATCACCAAATTCCGAAGGGTGGCGTCGTCGGTCTGATCGGAGGCCTTCGAGTCGGCGTCGGTGTCGCTGCTCAGCACCGAGAGGTCGGGGAGGCCGTCGGCCCCCGCGGCGATGGCGGCCTGCGCGGCGGCGAGGACTTCCTGCTTCTGGTTGTACTGCCAGGTCTTGTACGCCTGCGCGACGCGAGGCGCTCCGAGCAGGACTGCGATCGCTGCGCCTGCAGCGGTCGCCAGCCACTTCGAGTTGGGCACGTGAAACTCCGGGAAGGGGGGCCGAAGGAACCGACCAAAGGCGGAGGTTTGATACCCCGGAGGTTGTCAATGGGTCAACCGTCTTAGTGCAAAACAGGTAACCCTCCTGCCGGACGGGCAGGCGGTTCTACCCTGTCCACCAGAGGCGATGCGGAGCGTCAATTTCAACTCAGCAATAATTCACGCCCGGCCGCTCAGCTGCCGCGGTAGGTCGAGTAGCCGAAGGGCGAGAGGAGCAGCGGCACATGGTAGTGCGCGCTCGCGTCCACCACCTCGAAGGTGATCGACACTTCGGGAAAGAAGGCGGAGTGCGCCCGCGTCTGGAAGGTCAGCCGGTAGGTCCCGGCCTGCAGCGGTCCGGTGACCAGCGTGCGCAGGCGGCCGTCGGCGTCGGTGATGCCGTCGCCGGCCAGGACCCAGCCGTGCTGCCCGCTCAGCTCCAGCCGGACCGCGACGCCGCTGGCCGGCTTGCCCTGCGCCGTGTCGAGCACGTGGGTGGTGATCACAGGTCCCCCAGAAGCCACTTGCCGATGCGCAGGCGGAGGATCTGCGCCTGCTCCTCCGCGGCGGTGCGGATCTCTTCGGCGCGGTTCGAGGCGAGGCGACGCTCAAGCTCCCCG
>JANXXR010000547.1 GCA_025350525.1 Deltaproteobacteria bacterium | reverse complement strand
TGCGCCTGCGCCTGCTCGCCCGGTCCGTAGTTGGCCGCCGGAATCCCCAGCGCAGCCAACTGCGCCACGTCGGTCCACGCCTGTTTGGCCTCGATGGGCGCGGCGGTCAGCGCGCGAAACTCCTGCAGGAGCGCGTTGTCGAGGATGGCCGGCCCCGACGGCGAGCGGTCGGTGACCTTGCAGGCCGCGCCGAACCTGGCCGCGAGCTGCTCGACCTCCTCCTGCGCGCTGTCCAGGGTGCGGCCCGGCGCGAAGCGGAAGTTGAGGTTCAACTCGCACCTGGCCGGCACCACGTTGCGGCCGGTGAAGCCGTCGATGCGGGTGGCGCTGATGACTTCGCGGTAGACGAGCTCGCCCACGCGCACCTCGCGCGGCGCCTGCGCGAGCAGGTGGCTGAGCAGCGCGCCCGCCTTGTGGATGGCGTTCTCGCCCTGCCAGGGCCGCGCGCTGTGGGCGCTGCGCCCGGCGAAGGTCAGGGTCGCGTGCAGCGAGCCGCAGCAGCCCAGCTGCAGCGCGAGGTCGGTGGGTTCGAGGCAGAGCGCCAGCGCCGCGGACTTCAGATCCGGCCGCCGCTCCAGCAGCGGCAAGAGGCCATCCTCGGCGATGGGCCCCTCCTCGCGATCGTAGAAGACCAGCGCCAGCTCCACCGGCAGCGCGGCGCGATCGAGGTTGCGCCACAGCTCGATCATGACGGCGAGCGCGCCCTTCATGTCGGAGGCGCCGCGCCCGAAGAGGCGGCCACCTTCGCGCCGCGCCGGAAAATCTCCCTCCTGCAGCGGCACGGTGTCGAGGTGCCCGGCGAGGATGACGAGCGGCCTCTTCCCGCTGGCTCGCCCCGCCACCACGGCATTGCCGATCCTCTCGCCGGAGGTCTCGCGCGCGACGTAGGCGGCGATCTCCGCTTCGCTGCCGAGGGGGCTGCGAATCTGGCACAACGCCAGCGCCTTCTCCGCCAGAACGGCGATCACGCCAAGGACCTTGGGGAAAAAACCAAAGCGCACCACGGAGGCGCGGAGGGCACGGAGGTTTTTGGGTGGGTGCCCGTTCCGATCATCGCGGTGGCGCGGTGGCTCCGGCCCAACCCATGCTTTCTCCGTGGCCTCAGTGCCTCCGTGGTGCCCTGTTGCCTTTGCCTTTTTTTCTGCTCCTTCATACCGAGACCCCGAAGTCGCGCAGCGCCAGGTTGAGCGACGTCTTCTTGTCGGTGCTCTCCTTGCGGGTGCCGATGATGAGCGCGCAGGGCGTCAGGTACTCGCCCGCCGGAAATCGGCGCGGCCGCATGCCCGGAATGACCACGCTGCGCGCCGGCACCATCCCCTTGATCAACTTCTCCGAGGCGCCCGTCACGTCGTAGATGGGCGTGGTGCTGGTGAGGATGACGCCCGCGCCCAGCACCGCCTCCTCCTCGACCAGCACGCCTTCGACCACCACGCAGCGGCTGCCGATGAAGGCGCCGTCTTCGATGATCACCGGGCGCGCGCCGGGCGGCTCGAGCACGCCGCCCAGGCCGACGCCGCCGGAGAGATGGACGCCCTTGCCCACCTGCGCGCAGGAGCCGACCGTGGCCCAGGTGTCGATCATGCTCCCCGCGCCGACGCGGGCGCCGATGTTGACGTAGCCGGGCATGACGATGGCGCCCTTCTCGACGTGGGCGCCGTAGCGGACCACGCCGGGCGGCACTACGCGGAACTCACCCAGCTCCTGCTTGGGCGGGATCTTGTCGAAGAACCTGAGATCTCCGCTGCGGTAGGTCTCGTTCACCGCCACCGCGAAGTAGAGGTTGATGGCCTGCTGGATCCAGCCGTGGATGATCCAGCCCTGGGCGCCCTTCTCGGCCACCCGCAGCGCGCCGCGGTCGAGCCGGAAGATCACCTCGCGCACCGCCTGGCCGTGCCGTCCCGCGAGGAGGCCGCGATCGGCCAGCGCCTCCTGCACCGCCGCCTCGAGCACGGCGTCGTCGCTGCCGGGAAGCCGCTGATCCTCCGCCGCCGGATCCTGCATCACGCACCCTCCGCCGCGCCGCTGGGAAGTCCGCGGTGCGCCTGGGCCGGCGCGCCCGCGGCCTGCATCCTGCGCGGCAACCTTGCCAGAAAGGTGGTGCCCTCGCCCGCCGACGACCGCACCTCGATGGTGCCGCCGTGCGCGCGCACGATCTCGCGGACGATGAAGAGGCCCAGCCCGAGCCCGCCCTGATGCTGCTCGCGGGAGCTGGGCCCGCGCTGGTACGGCTCGAAGAGGCCGGGCAGGATGGCGGCGGGGATCGGATCGCCGTAGTTGTGCACCCGCAGTTCCAGGGCGTCGTCCGGCGCGTCGGCCAGCGTCACCGTCACCGCCCCGCTCTCGCTGCCGTAGCGGAGCGCGTTGGCGACCAGGTTCACCACCAGCTGCGCCAGCCGCTCGGCGTCCCAGAAGCCCACCGGGTCGGCGCTGCGGTTGTCCACCTGGATGATGCGTCCCGGGTGCGCGCCGCGCAGCTCGTCCACCGTCTTCTCCAGCAGCTCGCGGGCCTCCACGCGGGCCATGCGGGTGGGCAGCCCGCGGCCCAGGCGCGCGTGGGTGAAGTCGATGAGCAGCCCCGCCAGCGCGTTGATGCGCCCCGCGCTCCGCTGCACCCGCTGCAGCGCGTTCACCTGCGCCTCGTTGAGGTTCTGCGACTTGCCGAGCAGCGCCTGGCTGGACATGAGAATCGCGGAGAGCGGGTTGCGCAGGTCGTGCCCGACGATGCTGATGAGCCGCTCCTGGTACTCGAAGATGCGGGTCCGCTCGCTGGCGATCTGATCGCGCCGCCGCAGGTGGCCGCGCACCACCAGCCCGGCCGCGATGGCGAGCGCGAGCAGCACCGCCGCACTGAGCACGTCGATGAGCATCGCGCGGCGCGCCTGGGCGTCGGCGGCCGCGTTCTTGCGCAACAGCTCGGCCTGTGCCTCCGCGTTCAGCTCGCCCACGGCGACGCGCAGCTTCTCCATCAGCTGCATGCCTAATCCGCTCTCGACCCGCGCCAGCGACCGCGAGGTCTCGCCGCGCCGGTAGAGGTCGATGGTCTCGGCCAGCTCGGCGAGCTTCATGCCCACCAGCTGCCGCGCCTCCGCCGCCCGCGGCGCCAGCGCCGGGTACTCCTTGGCCATCGCGGCGAGCGCGTCCAGGGTCTCGCTCTCCCGCCGGCGCGCGTCGAGATAGGGCCGCAGGTACTCCTCGCGGCCGGTGAGCAGGTAGCCGCGCTGCCCGGTCTCGGCGTCGGCGACGAGCAGGAGCACGCGGCGCACGGTGCTGCGCAGCTCGTAGGTGTGCGCGAGATCGGCGGTGGCCGCCTCCTGCGCCCGAAGCGACTGCACCGACATGGCCGCCGAGAAGACGATGGCCAACAGGGCGCTCGCAAAGGGCAGGAAGAGCCGCATCTTTAAGAACCGGGCCAGGCGAGGACGGCGGCCCGGCAGTCTGCGAGGGTAGGAACCATGGCGAGGCGGATGAAGCCCTTGCCTTCGGCGCCGAACTGCGGGCCCGGCACCACCAGGATGTTGCGCTCGGCGAGCCGCGCCGCGTACGACTCGCTGGTCTCGCCCTCGGGCACGCGCACCCAGAGGTAGAAGGCCCCTTCGCCGCTGGTGGCGAGGCCAAGCTTGCGCAGGTGCTCGAGCAGGACCGCCCGCTTCTGCGCGAAGATCGCCCGCCGGTCGGCCACGTGCGCGTCATCGCTCCAGGCCGCGATGGCAGCCTGCTGCACGAAGCCCTGCGAGGCGACACCGAAGTTGGCCCGCCCCTCGCGCAGCCAGCGGATGATCTCCGCGTCGCCGGCCATGAAGCCGCTGCGGTAGCCGGTCATGCCGCTGCGCTTGCTCAGGGAGTGGATGACGACCAGGTTCTCGCGACCCACTTGCAGCGCGCTGTGCGGCGGCGCGTCGACGTAGAGATCGACGTAGGGCTCGTCGGCGACGACTAGGAAGCCGTGCTCCCGGGCGAGGCCGAGCAGCTTCTCGTGGTACGAGCGCGGCGCGCCGGCGCCGGTGGGATTGTGCGGATAGCAGTCGAACCAGATCGAAGTCTTTTGCCAGTCGGCGGCGGGGATGGCCCCCAGGTCGGGCAAGAACGACCGCTCCGCGCGCAGCGGATAGGTGCGCGGCGTCCCATTGGCAAAGAGGATTGCCCGCTCATAGACGGGATAGGCCGGGTCCGGATACCAGCAAAGCGGTTTCTCTGGATTCAAGGCAATCAAAGGTAAATGGAAGATGGCTTCCTTGGCGCCGGCGCAGGGAAGGATCTCCCGCTCGGGATCGACCTCGAGCTGGAAGCGGCGCTGCAGGTATCCGGAGACCGCTTTACGCAAAGTGGATAGGCCCGCAATCGATGGATATTGCGAGACCTCGGGAATCGCCTCGCGCAAGGCCTTTCGAATGAACTCCGGCGTCGGCTCCCGCGGATCGCCGATTCCAAAGTCATAGAGCGGACGCCCCGACTTGAGCGCCGCCTCGCGCTGCGCGTTGGCCTTTTCCTGCAGGTACCCCGCCAGGCGGGGCAGCAGGGGATTGAGGGCCGGTCTCACTCGGCGCGGACCTCGTTGCGCAACACGCCCACGCCTTCGACCTCGATCTCGACGGTGTCTCCCGCGCGCAGCGGCCCCACGCCCGCCGGGGTGCCGGTGGAGATGAGGTCGCCCGGCTCCAGCGTCATGCCCGCGGTGATGAAGGCGAGCAGCTTGGGCAGCGGAAAGATCTGGTCCTTGCTGCGGCCGTCCTGCCGGGCCATGCCGTTGACCCGCGCCTGGATGCGCAGGTCCGACCAGTCGAGCCCGACCGCGACCCACGGCCCCACCGGGCAGAAGGTGTCGAAGCCCTTGGCGCGGGTCCACTGGCCGTCGGCCTTCTGCACGTCGCGGGCGGTGACGTCGTTGAGGCAGGTGACGCCGGCGATGGCCTTCACGCAGTCGGCCTCGGAGGCGCGCCGCAGCCGCCTGCCGATCACCACCGCCAGCTCGGCCTCGTGGTGGACTTCCTTGGCGAGGCCCTCGGGCGGCAGCACGATGGCCTGCCCGTGGCCGACCAGCGCGCTGGTGGGCTTCATGAAGATGAGCGGCTGTTTGGGGGCCTCGCTCGCCATCTCCTTGGCGTGGTCGAGGTAGTTCTTGCCGATGGCGACGATCTTGCGCGAGAGGCCCCAAGGCAACAGCTGCACCTCGGCGAGCTTCTTCTTGCCGCCGACCCGCCGTCCGCCGTGCAGCATCGGATCGAGCCCGGAGATCTCCTGGAGCTCGTCGCCTTCCACCACGCCTTCGAGGATCTCGCCGTCCTGGCCGAGGTAACGCGCGATCTTCATCATCGGTGGAACCCCAGCACGTCCTGCATGTCGTAGAGACCTGGCTTCTGCGAGACCAGAAAGCGGGCCGCACGCACGGCCCCGCGGGCAAAGTTGTCGCGGCTCGAAGCCCGGTGGGTCAACTCCAGCCGCTCGCCATCCGCAAGGAAGAAGACGGTGTGGTCGCCGATGACGTCGCCGCCGCGCAGGGCCTGCACGCCGATGGTGCCGGGCTTGCGCGCGCCCACCTCGCCGTGGCGCTGGTACACAAAGGCGGATTGCGGGTCGAGGCCCAGCGCGTCGGCGGCCACCTCGGCGAGCCGCAGCGCGGTGCCGCTGGGCGAGTCCTTCTTGGCGCGGTGGTGGATCTCGACGATCTCGACCTCGTACGCCGGCCCCAACGCGCGGGCCGCCTCGGCCACCAGGCGGAAGAGCACGTTGACGCCGACGCTCATGTTCGGCGCCATCAAGATCGGGATCCGCTGCGCGTGCCCGGCCAGCTCGGCCTTGGCCTGCGCGGAAAAGCCGGTGGTGCCGACCACCAGCGCCACGCCGCGCTCGGCGCAGGCCGCCGCGTGGCGCAGCGAAGCGGCGGGCGCGGTGAAGTCGATGACCACGTCGGCGCCGCGGCCCAGCGCCTGCTCGATGCTGGCGGCCACCGGCACTTCCAGGGGTCCGGCAGAGGAGAGCAGGCCGGCGTCGAGCCCGATCTGCGGGCTCTCGGGCCGCTCGAAGGCGCCGGTGACGACGAAGTCCTCCTCGGCGCGGATGGCGTTGAGGATGCGCGAGCCCATCTTCCCGCCGGCGCCGGCGACGCAGGCGCGGATCACAACAGGCCCCCGTATGCGCGCAGCGCAGCCTCGACGCGCGCTGCGCCCTGCTCGGAGACGGGCGTGAGCGGCAGCCGCAACTCGGGACCGATGCGGCCCATCTGGTAAAGCGCGTGCTTCACCGGCAGCGGGTTGGTCTCGACGAACATCGCCTTCACCAGCGGCGAGAACTTCACCTGCGCGGCTTGGGCAGCCTTGAGATTTCCGGCGAAGAAGGCGTCGCAAAGCAGCGCCAGATCCCGGGGCGCGATGTTGGCGACCACGCTGATGACCCCGTGCCCGCCCAACGCCAGTGTCGGCAGCGTGAACATGTCGTCGCCGGCGAGGAGCGCGAAGCCGTCGGGCACGCCCAGGGAGAGGATCTCGGCGATGCGGACGATGGAGCCGCTCGCTTCCTTGACGCCGACCACGCCCGGGATCTTGGCGCAGCGGGCGATGGCGTCGGGCTGCATGTCGAGGCTGGTGCGCGAGGGGACGTTGTACATGACGACCGGCAGCCCGCCCTGCTTCGCCGCCGCCTCGAAGTGGCGGTAGAGGCCTTCGGGCGTGGGCTTGTTGTAGTAGGGCGTGACCACCAGCGCGGCGTCGGCGCCGGCCGCCCGGGCGCGCTGCACGTTCTCCACCGTGGTGCGGGTCGAGTTGGTGCCGCAGCC
>JANXXR010000460.1 GCA_025350525.1 Deltaproteobacteria bacterium | reverse complement strand
GTCCGCCGCCATCGCCGAGAGCGCGTAGGCCTCGTACCGGTCGAGCCCCTTCTCGGTCACGAGGAAGTCGATGGTCTCGTGCAGCGCATTGTTGAAGGCCTTGTTCAGGTCCTCGTCGAAGCCGACCATGATGTAGTGCGTGGGCGTCTCGATGCGCGGCCAGCTGAGCTTCAAGTCCTTGCGCACGATGGGCTGCAGCTGGATCTCCTCGAACGAGCACTCCAGCGCGCACAGGTTCACCTCGCCGTTGCCCTGCGCGCAGTGGGAGTCGCCGGTCCAGATGAGGCCGCCCTCCTGGAAGACGGGCACGAAGAGCGTGGTCCCCTCGACCAGCTCGTTGATGTCCATGTTGGAGCCGTTCTTCCACGGCCGCAGCGAGCTGACCGGCAGGAGCTTCTGCTCGTCGGTGCGCGGCGGGCGCGTCTGGCCGGCCTCGAGCTTGGGCTCGCCCTTGCGCGGCGACGGATCCTCCGGGTCGATGCCGACCGCGAGCGTCCCCGGAAAGGGCCGCACCGGGATGGTGATGCCGTCCTTGAACTTGGTGGTTTTGGTCTTCCAGTCGATGTCGAAGTACTGCAGGTGCCCCTCGGGGAACTCGGGCGCCAGCGCCCCGATGGTGGGGAATTCCTTGCCGGGCAAATTGAAGTTGGTGCCGGTCTTCTTGGGCACGATCTTGACGATGTGGATCTCGAGCACGTCGCCGGGCTTGGCGCCGTTGACGAAGATGGGGCCGGTCAGCGAGTGCGGGCCGCCGCCGGGGTTGGCCTTGCGCAACTCGACGATCTTCTCCATCGGGACCCCCTTCTGGATCTGGTCCCGGGCGTGCATCAGCGTCTCGATGGAGACGGTGTCGCCCGACTCGATGGTGAGCTGGGGCTTCTCCTTCGGGTCGAGCCAGCCCCACTGCACGGTCTCCGGCGTGGCCTTGAGCCGGTAATGCTTTCCGGCAACCTCGGCCTCAGCGGTCCATCCCAATGCAACCGCGGCCAGTCCGGCAGCGAATCTCTTCATCGGCTCTCCCTTTTCGGGGATCGCGCCCTCGCGACCCTTCATTTATAGGGAGCGCCGCCCGGGCCATGGGATTCGCGACAAAACGACGCGCCCGGCCACCAGCAGCCTTGTCCGGAGGCGGGCCCGCAGAAAAAATAAAAATTTTTTTTCTCGGGGGGGCCGAAGACAGCAGCACCCTCCGACCCCTGTGATGGCGCCCCCGGCTGCGCTAGGGTGCGCCGCCGTGAACAAGATCCTCATCGCCAACCGCGGCGAAATCGCCGTCCGCGTGGCCCGGACCTGCCGCGAGATGGGCATCCGCACCGTGGCCATCTTCAGCGACGCCGACCGCGCCGCCCTCCACGTCCGCTGCTGCGACGAAGCCGTCCGGGTCGGCCCGCCCGCCTCCCGCGAGAGCTACCTGGCGATGGACAACGTCATCGCCGCCGCCAGGCAGACAGGCGCCGACGCCATCCATCCCGGCTACGGCTTCCTCTCCGAGAACGCGACCTTTGCCCGCGCCTGCGCCAAGGCCGGCCTGGTCTTCATCGGCCCGCCGCCCGAGGCCATGGAGGAGATGGGCGAAAAGACCCGCGCCCGGCGCAAGGCCATCGAGGCCGGCGTGCCGGTGGTGCCGGGCCAAAAAGAGCCCATCCCCGAGGGCGGCGAGGCCAAGGCCAAGGAGTTCGCGCTCGGCATCGGCTATCCGATCATGCTCAAAGCCGCGGCGGGCGGCGGCGGCAAGGGCATGCGCCTCGTCGAGGACCCGAAAGATTTCGACAGCGCCTACGCCACTGCCCAACGCGAAGCCTTGAGCGCCTTCAACGACGGCCGGGTCTATATCGAGAAGGCGGTCTCGCGCCCGCACCACATCGAGATCCAGGTCTTCGCCGACACCCACGGCGACGCCATCTGGCTGGGCGAGCGCGAGTGCAGCGTGCAGCGGCGGCACCAGAAAGTCATCGAGGAGACGCCCTCGGCCATCGTCACGCCGCAGCTGCGGGCGGAGATGGGCCGCGTCGCCGTCAACGCCGCCAAGGCGGTGAGGTACGTGGGCGCGGGCACCTGCGAGTTCCTCGTCGACGGCCACACCCGCAACTTCTACTTCCTCGAGATGAACACGCGCCTGCAGGTCGAGCATCCGGTCACCGAGCTGTGCACCGGGCTCGACCTGGTGCGCTGGCAGATCGAGATCGCACGCGGCGGGCGGCTCCCTTGGACGCAGGAGGACGTGCTGAAGAACCTGCGCGGTCACGCCGTCGAGGCGCGCATCTACGCCGAGGATCCGGCCAGGAACTTTTTGCCCAGCCCCGGAACCATCCTGGAATTGCGCCTCGCCGACGGCCCGGGCGTGCGCAACGACTGTGGCGTCGAGAGCGGCAGCGAGGTCCCGCGCTACTACGACCCGATGATCGGGAAATTGGCCTGCTTCGCGCAGACGCGTGAGGAGGCCATCGCGCGGCTGCACCGGGCGCTGGGCGAGACCGTCGTCAAGGGCATCACCACCAACACCTCCTATCTGCGCGGCATCCTCGAGCTGGAGGAGTTCCGCAAGGGCGACTACGACACGGGGCTCCTCGCCCGCGGCGCGGACCGGCTCCTGCCCAAGGCGCAGGAGGGCGCGGCGCTGACGGAAGACGAGGAGCTGGCGCTGGCGGCGGCGGCCATCTGGCAGCTGGAGCAGGACCAGAAGCTGGCGGCGCCGCCGGTCGCGCAGGAGCAGTCGGCCTGGGCGCGCGCGGGGCGGCTCTCGGCGCTGCGGAGGTCGCGATGAAATATCACGCCATCGTCCGCGGCCAGGAGCACACGGTCGAGATCGCGCCGCAGGAGGGAAAGTACCGCGTGGTCATCGACGGCAAGGAGCTGCTGGTCGATGCCGTGCACCTGAAAGGCTTCGCGGTCAGCCTGCTCTCCTCTGCCCGCAGCGTCCGCTGCGACATCGAGCCCGGCAAGGACGGACAGCTCTCGGTGCTGGTCGGCGAGACGGTGCACCCGCTCGAGCTGCTCGACGAGCGCCGGCTGCGGCTGCGCAAGGCCAGCGGAAAGTTCAGCATGGAAGGGCCGCAGCGGGTGGACGCGCCCATGCCCGGCAAGATCGTCCGCGTGCTGGTGAAGGCCGGCGACGAGGTGGCCGAAGGACAGGGCCTGGTCGTCGTCGAGGCGATGAAGATGGAGAACGAGCTCAAGAGCCCCAAGGCCGGCAAGGTCACCGAGCTGCATGCCGTCGAGGGCGCCGCGGTGGAGTCGGGCGCCAAGCTGGTCGTGGTCGCGTGAACGCGGCGACCTGACGGGATCCTCCGGGCCGTTGAAATCCGGTGCGCCGCGTGCGTAGGCTTGCCGCCGCCTAAGGAGATCTCATGCCCACGACCATCGCGTTCCGGCTCAACGGCAAGGCCACCCGCCTCCGCGTCGACGATCCGCAGATGCCGCTCCTCTACGCGCTGCGGAACGACCTCGGCCTGCAAGGTCCCCGCTTCGGCTGTGGGCTCGGACAGTGCGGCGCCTGCACCGTGCACGTCGACGGCGAGGCGGTGCGCTCGTGCGTGACGCCGGTCGCCGCCATCAAGGGCCGCAAGGTCGTCACCCTCGAGGGGCTCGGCACTCCCGAGCATCCCGATCCGCTGCAGCAGGCCTTCATCGACGAGCAGGCGGTGCAGTGCGGCTACTGCATCAACGGCATGATCATGCAGGCCAAGGCGATGCTGAACGCCAACCCGCATCCCACCGAGGATCAGATCCGGCAGGAGCTGGCGCAGAACCTCTGCCGCTGCGGGACCCACGTGCGCATCGTCCGCGCCATCCAGCGCGCCTCGGGCGGAGACGCCAAATGACCATCTCCCGCCGCGGCTTTCTGCAGAAGTCCGGGTCGCTGGTCGTGACCTTTTCCCTCGCCAGCCTCGCCTCGAGAGCGCAGACCACGCCGGCGCCGCCCTCGGCCGCGCAGCCGTCGGTGGGCGCGCCGCCGCCGCCGCCGGTGGACGGCTTCATCGCCATCGGCGCCGACGGAAAGGTGACCGTCTTCTCGGGCAAGGTGGATCTGGGCACCGGCGTGCGGACGGCCATCGCGCAGATCGCCGCCGAAGAGCTGACCGTGCCGTTCACCAGCGTGGAAGTCATCCAGGGCGACACGCTGCTCACGCCGGACCAGGGCGTGACCTTCGGCAGCCTCTCCATCCAGAACGGCGGCACGCAGATCCGCCTCGCCGCCGCCACCGCCCGCGAGGCGCTCCTGGGCAAGGCCGCCGAGAAGCTGGGCGTGCCGCGCACCGAGCTCACCATCCACGACGGGCGCATCGAGGCCAAGGGCTCCGGAAAAGGCGTCACCTACGCCGAGCTCGTCGGCGGCAAGAAGCTGGAGATCAAGCTCGACCCCAAGGCGCCGCTCAAGGACACCGAGAGCTACTCCATCGTCGGCAAGCCGGTTCCGCGGCTCGACATCCCCGGCAAGGTGACCGGCCGCTTCATGTACATGCAGGACTTCAAGCGCGAGGGCATGGTGCACGCGCGGGTGATCCGGCCGGCGGGCGTCAAGGCCAGCCTGGAATCCTTCGACGACGCCGCCGCGAAGAAGATCCCGGGCTTCCTCACCACCGTGCGCAGGGGGAACTTCCTCGCGGTGGTGGCGAAGAACGAATGGGCCGCCATCAAGGCCTCGCGCGCCGTCAAGGCCAAGTGGTCCGACTGGGCCGGCCTTCCCGACGGGTCGAAGATCTGGGAGTGGCTGCGCCAGGTGAAGGTCAACAAGGACGAGGTGCTGCAGAAGGCGGGCGACGTCGCGGGGCCGATCAAGGCGGCCAAAAAGCTCACCGCCACCTACGACTTCGCCATCCACACCCACGGCTCCATCGGACCTTCCTGCGCCGTCGCCGAGGCCAAGGATGGCAAGATCACCGTCTGGACCGCCTCGCAGGCGACGCATCTGTTGCAGAGGCAGCTCGCGCTCATGCTGGGCCTCAAGGACGCCGAGGTGCGCTGCATCTATATCGACGGCTCCGGCTGCTACGGCCGCAACGGCCACGAGGACGCCGCCGCCGACGCGGTGCTCATCGCGCTGGAAGTGAAGAAGCCGGTGCGCGTCCAGTGGAGCCGCGCCGACGAGCACGGCTGGGATCCGAAAGGCCCGCCCACGCTGCACGACTTCCGCGCCTCGCTCGACGAGGGCGGGATGCCGGTCTCGTGGGAGTCGGAGGTCTTCTTGCCCGACCGTCCGGCCAAGATCTCCTGCGCCCTGGTAGGCGCACAGCTCTCGGGCCTGCCCACCGACGTCCCGAGCGGCCACCCCGGCGGCGTGCAGCAGAGCCTCGCCATCGCCTACAGCGTGCCCAACGTGAAGGTCACGGCGCACTGGCTCGACGAGACGCCCTTCCGCGCCTCTTGGATCCGCACGCCGGGCCGCATGCAGAACACCTACGCCAACGAGTCGTTCATCGACGAGTGCGCGGCGGCGGCGGGCATCGACCCGCTCGACTACCGCCGGCGATTGCTGAAAGACCCGCGCGGCCTGGAGCTGCTGGACCGGCTCGCGAAGCTGGCCAACTGGACGCCGCGCGCCAAGGGCTCCGCCCGCGGAGGAGGCGAGGTCGTCACCGGCCGCGGCATGTCCTATGTGAAGTACGAATTGGTTCGCACCTACGTGGGCGTGGTCGCCGACGTCGAGGTCAACCGCAAGACCGGCGCCGTCAAGGTGAAGAAATTCTACATCGCGCACGACTGCGGGCAGATCATCAACCCCGACGGCGTGCGCAACCAGCTGGAGGGCAACGTGGTGCAGACCACCAGCCGCGTCCTCTTCGAGCAGCTGACCTTCGACCGCAGCAAGGTGACCAGCCTCGACTGGGCCACCTATCCCATCCTGACTTTTCCGGACGCGCCGGCAGTGGCCATCGACCTCATCGACCGGCCCAAGGAAGTCCCCTGGGGCGCAGGCGAGCCCACCGCCGCGGTGGTGCCCGCCGCCATCGCCAACGCCATCTACGACGCGACGGGTGCGCGCCTGCGCTCGGTGCCGTTCACGCCGAACAAGGTCCTGGCCGCTCTCAAGGGCTGAGCGGCCGTCCTGCGATCGTTGGTGGCGGCAGCGTCGCGCTCGATCATCCGCATCAGCGAGATGAAGAAGCTGACGATGAGCGGCCCGAGGATGACGCCGAGCAGGCCGAAGACCTCGAGGCCGCCCAGCAGCGCCAGGAACATGAGGCCGGTGTGCATCTCGCCGCCGCTGGTGGCGCGCAGAATGAAGGGCTTGG
>JANXXR010000403.1 GCA_025350525.1 Deltaproteobacteria bacterium | reverse complement strand
CGCACCGCGCGCACGCCGGCCGGCGGCGGATTCCCCTCCACGGTGAGCCGCAACAGCTGCAGCAGCGCCGGCACCTCGCGGGTGGGGGCCGCGAGGTCCAACACCCGCTCGTCCCACGAGGCATCGGAGAGCCGCAGCTGCAGCAGGATCTCGCGCGCCATCAGCCCGCGCGCGGTCAGCCGCTGCGAGAGCCGGTCGAGCAGCGCCTTCCAGACGAAGAGCAGCGGCTCCACCGAGGAGGCGTCCCACTCCAGCTCCTCGCCTTCCTCGAAGCGCTCGGGCTCATGGCGCGGCGCGAGGGCCGATCCCTCCTCTCCGCGCGCCAGCCGCCAGAGCACCGCCGCCTCCGGGCCGAGCCGCGCCGAGAGCGGCCCCGGCGGCAGGCGCGCCACCTCGCCCAGCGTCTGCAGGCCAAACCGACGCAGCGCCTCGTGCAGCTCGCCGGGCAGGTCGAGGGCGTGCAGCGGCAGCGCGGCGAGGAAGTCGCGCTGCTCGCCGGGCGACACCACCCGGAAGGCGCCGCCGCCCGTGCCCCAGCGCGTCTCCTCCAGCGAGAGCTCCGCGGCAGCCGCCCGCGCCGCCAGCCGCGCTACTGTTTTGCCCGCCCCCAGCCCCACCGCGGCGCGCAGCCCGACGCGCTCGGCGGCGGCCACCAGCGCGCGCGCCACCGCGCGGTCGTCGCCGATCAGCGACTCGAGGCCCACCACGTCGACATAGACGAGCCCCGGCGCCGCCTCCTCGAGGCGGGGGGAGACGGCGCCCGCCGCCTCGCGCGCCGCCTGCGCCGCCGCGCGCTCGCGCTCGCTGGAGGCCTGCCGTACGACGAGCCCCGGACAGATGGCGCGCGCCTCCGAGAGCGTCTGCCCGGGAGCGACACCGAGAGCGGCCGGCGTGGCCCCGAGCACGTGGGCGCGGCCGCCGAGGTCGCCGCCGGACAGCTGGCCTTGCACGACGGCGAGCGGCTGCGCGATCAGCCGCGGCTCCGCCCGCAGCGCGGCGATGAGGGACAGGTCCGGCACCATCAGGCAGGCGATGCGCGGCATGGGGCGCGCCTGCTACCTGGGCTCGAGCGGCAGCGTGAACGGCAGCGGCGGCGAGGGCGGCATGCGCTTGTGCCGCGCCACCGCGCCCACCGACTGCGCCCCTCGCAAATAGCGCCCGGGCGCGCCTTGCCGGCCTTCCCACTGCGCCGGGCCGCGCCTCAGCTCGATGGTGGCCGCCGCGAACGCCCCCGCCTGCGACGCCCGGGCCAGGAGCAGCAGCGCGCCGCCGTGCTTCTCGGCCTTGCGGGCGAGCCGCGCCCAGGGCGACGTTCCCGCCGAGAGCACGCTGACGTCGCCCAGGTCGAGCGCCACCAGCGCGAAGCGGGCCTCGAGCGCGATCTCCGCCGCCCGCAGCGCCTGCACCGGATCGCGCGGCCGCACCCAGAGCAGGCGCGAAAGGTCGATGCCGCGCTGCCCGGGGTCGAAGGTGTTGCCCGGATCGATGAGCGCGCACAGCTCACCAGCGCCGGTGGCCGAGGCCAGCGCGGCGCAGAGGAGCGCGGTGGCGCCGGCGCCGGGCGGTCCGACCAGCTCGTGCAGCTGCCCGCGGCAAAGTCCTCCGCCCAGCGCCGCATCGAGCGAGGGAACTCCGGTGGGCAACGGGCGCGGCGTCCCCGGCGAGAGGGCCTGGGCGCGGCGCACTTGCCCGTCACGGAGCATCTGCTCGAGCAGGTCGTGTCGGGCGGCGAAAGCCATGCCGTCGATCTAGCTGAACATGCGTTCAGCCGCAAGTCCCGAAACAGATCCGGGCCGCGCCCAGAGCGGCCCGGATCGATGTCAGCCCCTCCAGCGATACTGGACTGTTGCCCCGCCGCTCCGCCCTTGCAGCGGCCGATCGAACGGGCGCTTGCGTTGCGGCACGAAGCCTGCGAATCGCAGGTGCTGCGGAGGCTCATCCATGCTGCAGGTCGGCGACGTCGCCCCGGACTTCGAACTGCTCGACGAGAACGGCAAGCCCACCCGCCTCACGAGCTTTCGCGGGCGCAGCGTCCTTTTGGTCTTCTTTCCGGCCGCCTTCTCGCCCGTCTGCACGCAGGAGCTGAAGCAGATCGCCTCCCGCGACGCCGACTACCAGCGCGAGAACGCCGCCGTCATCGGCGTCTCGGTGGACAACAAGTGGAGCCTCAAAGCCTTCAAGCGCGACGAGCAGCTCAACGCCACCCTGCTCTCCGACTTCCACCCCAAGGGCAGCGTCGCGCAGAAGTACGGCGTCTTCCTGGGGGAGACGGGCTACGCCAAGCGCGGCAGCTTCGTCATCGACAAGGACGGCGTCTTGCGCGGCATCACAGTCAAGGAGCCCAAGGAGCCGCGCAGCGAAGAGGACTACTTCAACCAGCTGCGCAACTGCCCGAGATAGGAATGGCCTTCGAAGGCTTTCCCGAGAGCGGCCTCGCCTTCCTGCGCGACCTCGCCGAGCACAACGACCGCGACTGGTTCGAGGCGCACCGCGGCGCCTGGGACCAGGGCATCGTCCCGGCCATGCTGGCGTGGTGCGCCGATCTGCAGCAGCGCCTGCGCGACGTGATGCCCGGGCTGACCTTCGTGCCCCGCGTCGGCGGCAGCCTCTACCGGCTCAACCGCGACGTCCGCTTCTCCAAGGACAAGCGGCCGTACAAGAAGCACGTGGCCGCCCTGATGTGGGAAGGCGGCGCGGAGAAGCAGGACGCGCCGGGAATCTACCTGCACGTGGCGCCGGGCGAGGTGCTCTTCGGCGGCGGGCTCTACGTCTTCGAGGAGGCGCGGATCGACCGCTACCGCAAGCTGCTGCGCAGCCCCGGCTCGGTGGAGCGGCTGCAGGCGGCGCTCGCGGCGGCGAAGAAGGGCGGGCTCAAGCCCGTCGGCGAGAAGCTGGTGAAGCCGCCGCGCGGCTTCGATCCCGAAGGACCCCTGGCCGAGCTCTCGAAGCACCAGGGCCTCGCGGTGGTGAAGTCGATGAAGCCCGCCGGCTGGCTGCACGGCAGCGACGCGCTCGACAAAAGCGAGGCCGCCGCCCGCGCCTACGCCCCGCTGCACGCCTGGATGCGCGACGAGCTCTGCGGCTGAGGCTTGAGTGCCGGGCCGAATCCGTTCAGGATCCCGGCGTGCCGCGAAAAAGCCGATCCGCCTGCGCCATCCTGCTCGGCCTCCTCGGCGTGGGGCCGCCCGAGGATGGGACCAACATCGCCGTCCAGGGCGGCGGCGGGCGATACCAGTACCAGCACACCGGCTGCGAGCGGATCGACTCCAACCTCTACGGCGTCAACGCAGCGCACGGCTACGCCGCCGTCACCAACCGCAGCGACCACTTCACCATCGCGGCCGAGGGCACGATCGAGCCAGGAAAAGTCCGGCGGGCCGAGTGCAGGGGATGCAGCTCCAGGCCAGATTTCGCCCACACGGTCACGCGGGGCGCCGCCGACCTGCGCCTGGGAGGTCACTGGGCCTACGGCGGATTCGAGCTGGGCGGCGGCGTGGGGTCATACCCGAACAGCCGCGGCCCCGACACCTTCGATACCATCCCGCTTCCCTCCATCTCCTTCTGGGCCGGCGCTCCAGACGCGGTCTATTTCTGGAGCAGCTTCAACGCAGGAGCCCGGCAGCCGGGGCCCTTCGCCGGCGTGGGGCGCCAGGATGCCCGCTTCGATCTCACCGCCGGGTTCGGCTCGCTGCTCACGCCCGCGGACGACCTGCGGCCCGGAGTGGTCCTCGCCTTCGACGCGAAGCCGCATCCGATGTTCTGGCCTGGAGTCGACCTGCGCTACCAGGACCAGGACAACTGGAGCGTGGGCCTGCGGCTGACCATCCACTTCGACGCTAGGGCGGCGGGTGCAGACCGATGAGGAAGCCGTAGCCGACCACGGCCAGGCCCGCGAGCCCCAGCGCGATGGCCAGCGCCCACAGCTCCTTGCGCTTCGAGCTGGCGGCGATGGTGCAGAGGACCACGCCCGCCTGGAGGATGATGAAGGCGGCCTGGAACCAGTTGCCCTGGCGCGCGTGCAGGCGCTTGTCCGCTTCGATCTTCTCCGCCTTGACCTTCGCATCGGCCACTTCCTGGTCGTACTTCTTCACCGAGGCGGCGTCGTCCACCTGCAGCTTGTCGAGCGCGGCCTGCGCCTGCGGAGCCGTGGTCGCGAGCGCCCGGAGCAGCTCCACCTGGCCGGCGACGATATGCCGCTTGATCGACTTGGCCTGGTAATAGCTCCACTGATCGCTCGCCTCGGCCTGCGCCAAAATAGTCCGCGAGAACTGGTTCGCGTACTGCCCCGAGGACACCGCCGCCAGCACCGCCAGCACCGCGGTGGTGCGCGCCGCGTGATCGACCCAATTCGGT
>JANXXR010000387.1 GCA_025350525.1 Deltaproteobacteria bacterium | reverse complement strand
GCGTGGTCTTGCCCGAGCCGCTCGGCCCCATCAGCGCCTCGAAGGCGCCCTCGGGGATCTCGAGGTTGATGCCGTCGAGGACGGTGACCTCCTGCTTGTCGCGGCGGTAGATTTTGCGGAGGTCGCGGATCTGGATGATGGGCTCGGGCATTACTGCTTCTCCTTGATGCGCATTCCGTCCTGCAGCGAGGCGGGCGGAGAGCGAACGATCTTGGTCCCCGCCGGCGGACCCTGCCGCAGCGAGATCAGGTTTCCCAGCGGCGCCCCGGTCACCACCGGCACCGCCTTGACCGTCTGGTCGGGCTGCACGGTGAAGACCGCCTTGGTCTCGCCGCGATCGACCACCGTGTCTGGCTGGACCGCGGGCGTGGGCGCCGCCTTCTGCGCGCTCTCGGAGAGCTCGCGGGCAAGAAAGGTCACCTTGGCGCCCATGTCCGGCAGCACGTCCTTGGTGTCGTCCACGAAGGCGACCTTGACAGTCACTGTCGCCTTGGCGCGATCGACGCGCGGCCGGACCTCGGCGACCTTGCCGCGGAAGCGCCGCTCGGGGAAAGCGTCGAGCGCGATCTCCGCCGGCGTCCCCAGCGCCAGCTTGGCCACCTGCGATTCGGAGACGTCGGCTTCGACCTGCAGCGTGGCGAAGTCCGCGATCGAGGCGATGCCGCCCGGCCCGCCGTTGCCGGCGCTGGTGAAGCCGAAGACGATCTCGCCGATGTCGGCGAGTTTCTGCGTGATGCGCCCCGCGAAGGGAGCGCGGACGTAGCAGTTCTCCAGGTTGACCCTGGCCACCTGCACCCGGGCGCGGGCGGCGGCGACGTCGGCCACCGCCGCCGCGACGTTGGCCCTGCCGCTGCCGGCCCGCGCGCTGGCGGTGTCGAGGGCGGCCGGCGTCGAGACGCCCTGCCGCTGCACCAGCTGCTCGCGGTCGAGCTGGCGCTGCGCATCCTGCGCGTCCACTTCCGAGCGCTTCTGGCGGGCCTCGGCGCCGCGCAGGTCGGCCTGCGTTTGCAGCAGCTGCGCCTTGTAGTCGGCGTCTTCCAGCACCGCGATCAGCTGGCCCGCCTTCACCACGCTGCCGTCCTCGATGAAGATCTTGGCGATGCGCCCGCCGATGCGCGGCGAGAGGTTGGCCTTGCGCTGCGGGACCACGTACCCGGTGGCGACCAGCAGCTGCGCGCCCTGCGCCGGCGTCACCAGCGAGACGCTGCCGGTCTCGACCTCCGGCGCAAAGAGCCGGTCGCCGAGCAGCTTCCAGCCCAGCAGCAGCACCAGCGCGACGGCGGCCAGCACCAGCGCGGTGGTGGCCCAGCCGGGCAGCCCGCGCCGCTCGGGCGCGCGGTCGATGCGGAGGCTCTTCAGCTCGTCGGCTAGCGAAGGAGGCGTGGCCATGGACGGCGCCTCTCTATCACAGGAGAGCTTCGCTTTCGTGACGGCTCAGGGCAGCGCGCCGCAGCCCGCCAGCAGCAGCAGCGCCGCGAGGCCGACCGCGATCGGAATCGGAATCAGCGCCTGGATGAGCCGGGTGGACCGCCGCGAGATGTGCATGGCCGATCGGAGGTAACACTTGGAGGCCTCAGTCCCCATCCGCCACCTGCCCGGTGGGAGAAGCCGTTGACGCGCGGGCACTTTGGTACATAGCATTGCTATCTACCGGAGGGCCGCGCGATGGGGAGCAAGAAAGCCAGGGTGTTCTGGTCCGGCAGGAGCCAGGCGGTGCGGCTGCCGAAAGAGTTCCGCTTCGACACCGAGACGGTGCTGGTCCACCGCGAGGGGCAGGCGGTGATCCTCGAGCCCGCCGACCAGTGGCCCGACAATTACGTCGCCTCCTTCACCGGCGCGCCCTCCGACTTGGAGAGGCCGGCGCAGGAAAAGATGGACGAGCGCGAGGAGCTGGATTGAGGTTCCTGCTCGACACCGACACCTGCATCTACGCGCTCAAGGGCCATCCGGCCGTCTTGAAGTCGCTGCTCTCGAAGAGCAGGGCGGACGTCGCGGTCAGCGTCATCACCGAGGCGGAGCTGCGCACCGCGGCGGCGAAGAGCTCCGCCCCCACCCGGACCTTGCAGCTGGTCGAGAACTTCCTGCGGCCGCTGGGCCTCGTCGACTTCCAGTCGGGCGACGCCAAAGTCTACGCCCAGATTCGCGCCAGGCTCGAGCGGTTGGGCAAGCCGATCGGCCCCTTCGACACGCTGATCGCGGGACAGGCCGTCGCCCGCAAGCTCGTCCTCGTCTCCAACAACGAGCGCGAATTAGGCCGGGTGCCGGGCCTGCGCCTCGAGAACTGGACGAAGTAGTCTTCAGTGCCCCGCGTGCGGCAAGAGCGCCGCCTGCTCCTGCCGGTAGAAGAACTTCGGCGTGCCGCAGGCCGCGCAGATGTCCAGCGCCTCGCGCTTCTCCAGCCAGGCCAGCACCGTCGCCACGAACTCCGCATGCGACCAGGTGAGCGGCGATACCGAGAGCGGCTCCGCCGTATACGGGTGCAGTTGCTCGGCGAGGATCCCGCCCGGCAGCGCGTGCCGCGTCACCCAGGAGAGCGGCGGAAGGCACTCGCGCAGATCTTCCACCGTGGTGGCCTTGGCGATCTGGTGCTGCGCGAGCCAGAGCGTGCAGATGAACCAGGGATTGCCCGGGACCTTGAGGTCGCCGTTGGCGCGCTGCTGGTACGGATCGTCCTGGTAGCGCGCCACCCCGCCCACCTCGGTGCGCACCGACAGCTTCTCGCGGATGGCCAGCATGGTGGCCTCGACGCGCGGGTCGCCGGGCGCAAAGGCACCGAAGCGCCAGGCGCCGTAGAGCGAGGCGTCCACGGTGGGGTCTCTGCGATAGCTGCCGTCGGGCCTGCGCTCCAGCATGCGGAGGAAGCGGCCCAGCGCCGGATCCCAGAGCCGCTCTTCCATCCCGCGGCGCACCTCGGCGGCGGCGCGGCCGTAGCGCGCGGCCTGCTCGGTCTCGCCGAAGGCCAGCGCGAAGTTCTCCGCGGCGAGCAGCCCGCCGACGACGGCGCCGCAGGTCCAGGTGAGGACGCCGCGGCGCTCCTCCCAGAGATCGTACGAGGGCCAGGGCAGGCCGGTTTCGGGGTCGCGCCAGGAGGCGAGGAAGTCGGCCGCCCGCATGAAGTTGCGGAAGAGCGGTTTCACCGTCTCGACGTCGCGGCGCCGCAGGAAGCGCTGCCAGGCGGCCCACAGCACCAGCGCCGTCTCGTCCTCTTGAATGGGGAGCTGTTCGCTGCCGTCCTTCCCCACCCAGGGGTGCCACGACGAGGCGGTCGAGCCGTCGGGGTTGTACTTGTGGAGGAGGTAGCCCTCGGTGGTGATGGCCTTGGCGCAGAACTTGTAGAACTGGCGGGTGACGTCGGTGTGCCCCGCGGCGTCGAGCGCAGCGGCCACGATGGCGCCGTCGCGCGGCCACATGTAGCTGTAGGTGTCGCGCGAGTAGGCGACGATGTCGTGGTCGTTGGCGGCGATGATGGCGCCGCGGTTGTCGATCTGGGTGCGCAGGATGAGCAGACTGCGCAGGAAGAGATCGACGACTTCGGCAGGCAGCTCCGCATAGTCGAAGCGGCCGCGCGCGACCCAGAGGCGCCAGAAGGCGTCGGTCCGCTCGATGAAGGCGCCGGCAGAGCGCGCCTGCACCCGCCCGGCCA
>JANXXR010000298.1 GCA_025350525.1 Deltaproteobacteria bacterium | reverse complement strand
GCTGGGCGAAAAAGTCGCCAGCGAGCTGGTCACCGTCATCGACGACGGCACCGTCTCGGGCGGGCGCGGATCGATCAACGTCGACGACGAGGGCAATCCGGGCGAGCGCAAGGTGCTCATTGAAAAAGGAATCCTGCGCGGATACCTCTATGACCATTTGAATGCGAAATTGACCGGCCAGAAATCGACCGGCAGCGGGCGCCGGCAGAGCTTCCGCCACGCGCCGCTGCCGCGCATGACCAACACCTATCTGGCACAGGGAGATCAGACTCCGGAGGAGATCCTCAAAGCCGTGCCCCGCGGCCTCTATTGCCGGCAGTTCGGCGGCGGGCAGGTCGATATCTCCAATGGCAATTTCGTCTTCGAGATCAGCGAAGCCTATCTGATCGAGGACGGCGAGATCACCAAGCCCGTCAAAGGCGCGATGCTCATCGGCGTCGGCCCGGAGGCGCTCAAGAATGTCAGCGCCGTCGGCAACGACGCCAGCCACGACCCCGGTCTCGGGACCTGCGGCAAGGACGGCCAGTCGGTGCCGGTGGGGGTGGGCTTGCCCACCGTGCGCATCGACAACCTGACCGTCGGGGGGACCGGGGCATGAAGACCGCCCTGAAGCTCAGCGCCGTCTGCGAACAGCTGGTGCAGCTCGCGCGCAAGGCTGGCGCCGCCGAGGCAGAGGCCTATGCCGAGCGCACCCGCGACTCGTCGGTGCGCGTCCGCGACGGCGAGGTGGAGGAGCTGCAGCAGGCGGCCTCCAAGGGCGTGGGGCTGCGCGTCATCAGCGGCGGACGGCTGGGGTTTGCCTATGGAACCGATTTTTCCAAGCCGGGCTTGAAGAGCCTGGCGGAGCGGGCCACGGCCTTGGCCAAAGGCGCCGCCAAGGATCCAGCCAATGGATTGCCGCGCGGCGCTCAATTGGGCGCATCCGCCGAGGGCGAATATGACCCGGCCATTGCGGAGATCTCGCCCGAATGGAAATTATGGGCGGCCCGCGCCGCCGAGCGGGGCGCGCGCGCCGAGGACGCGCGCGTGCGCAAGTTCGATTCCACCGGCGCCGGCGATTTCCTCTCCGAGTCGGCCATCGCCTCCAGCCGAGGCGCCTCGGGTCAATCGCGCGCTTCCTATGCCTATGTCTATTGCTCGCCGGTGGCCGAGGCCGGCGGGCAATTGCAGACGGCGAGCTGGTCGGATACCAGGCGCGTCCTCTCGCGGCTGCAGGATCCGGAAGAGGTGGGCCGCACCGCCGCCCGCCGCGCCGCGCGGATGCTGGGAGCGCGCAAGCCCAAGACGCAGAAGGTGCCGGTGGTCTTCGATCCGCAAATGGCGGCCGGCTTCATCGCCGGGCTCTCCGGCGCGGTGAATGGGCTCCTCGTGCACAAGCAGAGCAGCTTCCTGGGCGCGCTGCTCGGAAAGAAGATCGCGCCCGCCTCGTTCACGCTGGTGGACGACGCGACGCGGCCCGACGGAATCGCCACCCGGCCCTTCGACGGCGAGGGCGTGGTCTCGCAGAAGACGGCCATTGTCGAAGACGGTGTCCTGCGCAATTTCCTTTATGACGCCACCACCGCGAGGAAGGCGGGTGCGCGCAGCACCGGCAGCGCCTCGCGGGGTTGGTCGTCGTTGCCCGGCATCGGCACCAGCAATTTCTATCTGAAGAATGGCGCGCAGAAGGCGGAGGAGATCGTCAAGTCGGTCCGCAATGGACTCTATGTCACCTCGATGCTGGGCCGGGGGGCGGACGTGGTCACCGGCGATTACTCGCGCGGCGCCAATGGGATGTGGATAGAGAATGGGGAATTCGCCTATCCGGTGCAGGAGGTCACCGTCTCGGGAAATCTCCTCGAGATGCTGCGCGGCATCGACGCGGTGGGCGACGACCTCGACTTCCGCTCCTCGACGGCGGCGCCGACGCTGCGCTTTGCCGAGCTGGTGGTGAGCGGGGCGTGAGGGCGCTGCTCTTCGATCTCGACGGCACGCTGACCCGGGGTGGCGGCGCCGGCGGCCGCGCGCTGGGGCGGGCGCTGCACGCGGAGCCGCAGGCCGCGGAAGAGCTGCGCAAGATGCGGCTCGACGGGATGACCGACCGCCTGATCGCCCGCATTGTGCTGGCGGCCGAGGGCGACCAGGCGATTGCGCTGGACGCGCGAATGGCTGCGGTGAGCGAGACGCAAATCGACGCGTTGCTGGGGCGATATGTCGAGGCGCTGGCCAATGAATGCATAGCGCATCCATATGTGCCGTTGCCGGGGATCGTCGAGCTCTTGCCGCGGCTGCGGGCGCGCGGCGACGTGGTCCTGGGTCTCTGCACCGGCAACCTCGAGCGCGGGGCGGAGATCAAGCTGGTCTCCGCCGGGCTCTGGGGCGGCTGGAAGTTCGGCGGCTACGGCAGCGACGCGGAGCTGCGGGCGGAGATCGTGCGGATCGCCTGGCGCCGGGCGCGGGAATTGGGGGCCACCGAGGCGCTGGTGATCGGCGACACGCCGCGCGACATCCAGGCGGCGCACGAGGCCGGGCTGCCGGCCTGCGCGGTGGCCACCGGACGCTGGACGGTGCACGACCTTTTGGAGCACGGGGCTGAGCTGGTGGTGCAGGACTTCGGCGACCCGGAGAAGGCGGAGGAGCTGCTGCTGGGACCGCTGCGCTGACGCAGCGTCAGGAGGGCTGGGGCGCAGTCGGGTAGGTCCGATACGCGCCGACCGGTTCGCCCGCGCCGGGATTCCCAGGTCCTGAAGGCGCGAAAGCCCTGCCGGTGCCCGCGAAGCGAAGCACTACTCTCGTGCGCAAAGACGATCAGTCCGGCGGCAGGTTCAATTTCCTGAGGAAACCGGGCCAGCGCGGATCCGAGTGAAGACTGCGCAACAACGGGTCGAACTTGGTTCCACGCAGTCCGGGATCGCGCGCAGTGAACGCCCTCTCCAGGAAATCGAAGGCGCGGTCAGGCTCACCGAAGAATCCGTATATCGAGGCCGCGTCTGAAGGGTGCACCAAGCCGTACTTTTCGACCCAAGCCTCGCTTGCCTCCTTTCTCCCGCGCGCGTCGCCCTTTGCGTGCGCCACGAGGGCGCGCCCGAACAGTCGTCCGGGCGCGGTGTCCGATCTGGGGAACCATTGTTCTGCGAGTTGGATTTGGCCTTCGAGCAGATAGCTGAATGCGATCTCAAACGCCCCGTAGTCGGGATCGCCTCGGATCAGCTGCTTGGCCTGCTCGAAAGCGGCTCGCGCGAGGGCGTATTGCCCCTGTGCGGTGTAAACGACGCCAAGGCCGCGCGGCTGCATCCGATCAAGTGGATCGGACGCAACTCCCTTCAGAAGCTCGTCAGCAGCTGCCGATTGCTCTCCCATGTCGTAGAGGAAGAACGCGTAGAACATCCGCACATCCGCGGCGCTCGGAGCGAGCGCAACTGCGCGCTGGAAATCAGCCCTTGCCCCCTCCCAATCCCAGAGACGAGTGCTTCGGACAATGCCGCGCGCTACGTAGCTGTCCGGCAACTGTGGATCGAGGGACATCGCTTTTTCCGCCCCGGCTAACACGTCGTTCCACACCTTGGCCACTTGTTCGGGCGCCACATCCTGCAACAGGAGGACCGAGCTCTCGATCGAAAGGCGGGCCCAGGCGGGCGCGTATGTCGGGTCGAGCTCGATGCTCTTTTTGTATGCGGCGACGACTGGCTTGCGATCCCAGTGTTGCCGCAGCAGTTCCTTGCCGAGCAGGAATTGGGCGTGAGCCTCAGGGCTCGTGACCCGCTGCTTAGCCGGCAGGAGCTTCAGCTTGAGCGCATCGACCACCGCGGTCGCGATCTCGTCCTGCACGGCGAAGACGCCTGTCAGCTCTCTGTCGAAGACTTTCGACCAGACGTGGAAACCTTCCGGCGCAGCGATCAGCTGGGCGGTGATGCGGATGCGGTTGCCGTCCTTGCGGACGCTGCCCTCGAGGACGTTGCCGACGTGCAGCTTCTCGGCGATGGCGGGCAGGTCGTCGAGCTTGCCCTTGAACGAGAAGGACGAGGTCCTGCCGGCGACGCGCAGGCCCTCCACCTGCGCGAGTGAATTCAGGATCTCTTCGGCGATACCGTCGGAGAAGTACTCCTGGTCCTTGGCCGCGCTCATGTCCGCGAAGGGCAGCACCGCGATGGAGGGCGCCTGGGCGGCGGCAGGCTTTGCCCGCAGGACGAAGTACCAGACGAGTCCTGGCGTCGCCGCGAGGAGCCCGATGCCGATGAGCACCACCGCAAGCGAAACGCGCAGCGGAGCGCCCGGGGTCTTCTCGATGCGGCCCTGGTTGACGTCGAAGATCCAGGCGAGGCCGACCACCAGCGGAAAGCCAGCGGCGAGCGCGACGACAACGTACGAGAGCACCGCTTCCGGCCAACGCATCCCGTGCATCACCGGTTCGACCACCTGGAGCACCGCGAAGGCGGCAATACCGTAGCCGACCAGCGCGCGGAACACGCGCCGCCGCTTCAGCTCGTCGAGGAGAGGAAAGTCCACCGCCGCCCCCAGGCTAGGGTATCACGGTCTCTGTAAGCGACGTCGCGCGCGAGAAGGCCGTAGCTTCTACCTCGCTGCTTCAGCATCATTCACGAGACCGGTCGCGCCGTAACCGTCTTCGCTGGCGGCAACGTAAATCATGGAATCCGAGCGTCGGACTATGGTGCAGCCGACCTGGTTCCTGGATGGATCGCTTCCAGGAGCCACCCCACCCGGAGCAGCCAGGTCCGCGGCGGCGCCACGGGCGCGTCGTCCTCGGGCTTTTCGCGGACGTACCGCACCGAGGAGAGCGGGTCCTCCCACCGCGCCGGCAAGGATTCGCGGGTGTGGTGCCGGAAATTGCGCAGCACATAGCGGACCGCGTTGGCCACCTCGCGCCGCGAGACCAGCGCGCGGGCGTGGTACCGGTCGGCGAAGACGCGGCCCTTGCGCGCGGCCAGCGCATTGAGCCGCCGCGCGATGCGAATGGCCAGCCCCTGC
>JANXXR010000287.1 GCA_025350525.1 Deltaproteobacteria bacterium | reverse complement strand
GTGGGCGAGCGCTCCGACACGCTCGAGGACGTCTACGAGCCCTATCTCCTCATGGAGGGCTACCTGGCGCGCACCCCGCGCGGGCGCGTGGCCACCCAGCGCGCCTTCGAGCACTTCGGAAAGAAGCCTCCCGCCGGCCTCCAGGGGTCGCTGCTATGAGCACGGGCGGCTGATGGCCACCGGGGGGGACAAGCGATCCTTCGCGCAGGACTTCTTCTTCGAGCTGATGCGCGACTCGCAGCGGGTCCGCGCCGTCTACCTGGCCGAGCGCGAGCGCTGGATCCGCGGCCTCGACATCTCCGGTCGCGAGGAGATCCTCTTCGAGTTGGAGATGCTCCTGCGCGGCATCGACCGCTTCTTCAACCTGCGCAACCTCTTCGGCGAGGCCCAGCCGCCGCAGGATCGCGACTGGCGCGAGGAGCTGAAGGCCTCCCGCGACGCCGTCCACCGCAGCGTCCACCTCGCCCGCAAGCTGATTGCGCAGCGCCAGGAGCAGGCGCTGCTCTTCCGCAGCTTCGTCGAAGGATCGCTCGCCGACGACCGGGCGCGGGGGCGGCTGGGCGCCGAGCTGCGCGAACAGCGGACGCCGGAGGAGAGCCTCTTCTTGCTGCGCAGCGGCCTGGTCGCGCACCAGGGCATCCTCGATCACCTGCTCCGGCTGGACGCGGCGCCGCAGACGCTCTTCCTCGACGTCGGGCGCGCGCTGCAGCACGAGCTCTTCGTCTCCCGCTACTTCTGCCCGCCCTCGGCGCTGGAGTTCCGCGCCGAGTACGACCGCGTCTCCTCGGTGCGATTGCTCGAGGCGCTGCGCCACCTCGACGACGACAAGCAGCGCAAGGCCTTCGCGCTGGCGCTATTGGCTTCGTTCCGCACGCTGCGGTCGCTGCGCTACGTGCCGGCGCCGCCCACGCCGCACACCCGCCGCGTGCTGGTGATCCTCGCGCTCGTGCGCAGCGAGATGCACGCGCTGGTCGGCTACCTCGAGTCCGACCTGCCCCGGCTCTGCGCGACGGCCGAAGGCGTGGGCGCGGTGGCGGCGGCGGGACGGGCGGCGGCGCAACCCTTGCGCGACGTGCTGGGCCGCGTGCCTCCCATCCTCACCATGCCGCTGACCGACCGGGCGCAGCTCGACGAGCAGCGCGACGCCTTCGTCGGGGCCACCAAGGACGCCATCGGCGCCATCGCCCGCGCGCTCGATCCGGCGCTGGGCAAGGCCGAGCTGTTCGAAGACGAGGGCGCCCGCATCGCCCAGAGCGAGCGCTTGCGCCGCGACCTCTGGGTGTTCCGCGAGATGTGCCTCAACACCGCCCGCGCCCTTCTGCAGAACAGCGCGGACCTGCACGCCGCCGAGGCGCTGCGCCGCTACGCCACCGAGTTCCGCGACGTCGGCTACCAGCTGCTGCGCCACTCGGACCGCGAGCTCTTCGATCGCTTCCTCGACCTCCTCGAGGGCTGGTCGAGCCGCCGGGGAGAGAGCACCGCCATCCGCCTGCAGCGTTTGCGCGAGGACTGCCTGCGCTTCGCGGACATCCTTGATCGGGCCATGGAGCTGGTGGGAAAGCGGGCCGAGCTGCAGAAGCTGCCCATCGATGAAGCAGCCTATCAACAGGCGCTTGCGAAGGCCTTGTAGTCGCGGTAGGACGCACTGCAGCAGGGCCGGCGCCCGGACTCTCGGACGCCAGCTTTTATCCAGAACCGTGACACCCGTGTCGTAGTCCGGTGTTGGTCGAGCACGAAATCGTCGGCACGTCGCGGGGGCGGAACTGCAGAAGCTCTCGCAAGCACTAACTTTCCGCATCCGATTCGCCTGCCGGCATCGAACTTGCTCAATTCTGTCAACCGCAGCGGCCGCACCTACGGAGGAGACTTCCCCAGCATGGATCTGCACCCGTTCCGGCAGAGAAGCCTCAAGCACCGCGCCTCGCTCGAGGGCGTCGGCCTGCACTCGGGCAGCAAGGTCCGGCTGACGCTGTCTCCCGCCCCCGCCGACAGCGGCATCATCTTCGTCCGGGACGGCGTCGAGATCCCGGCCCTGGCCGAGTTCGTGGTCGACACCACCATGAACACCTCGCTGGGGCGCCACGGCGTCCGCATCGGCACCGTCGAGCACCTCCTGGCGGCGCTCTCGGGCTGCGGCATCGACAACGCGCGCGTCGAGGTGGAGGGCCCCGAGATCCCCATCATGGACGGCAGCTCCGATCCGTTCGTGCAGCTGGTGCGCAAGGCCGGCATCCACGAGCTGCGGCAGTCGCGGCGCTTCCTCCTCGTGCGCAAGGCCGTCACCGTCACCG
>JANXXR010000258.1 GCA_025350525.1 Deltaproteobacteria bacterium | reverse complement strand
ACCTGCCCGCCGCGGCCCTGGCCAAGCTGTTCGGCCCCGCGGCCGGCTGCCGCTTGCTGCTCTCGCTCGTGGGGCTGGCGCTGCCCGCCTCGGTGTGGCTGCTGCTCGCAGCCTTTGGCCGCGACCGGCGGCTCTGCATCTTCGCGCCGGCGCTGTTCCACACCGCGCCCCTCTACCTGGGCTTCTTCAACTTCGTCGAGTCGGTGCCGGCGGCGGTTGCGCTGGTGGCGCTCACCGAGCGGCAGCTGCGCGCGCCTCTGCCGCGCCGCGCGGCCATCGTCGCCGTGGGAGCGGCGCTCCTGCTCTGGCTGCATCCCAGCGCGCTGGCCTTCGCCATCGCCGCGGCGGTGATCCTGGCGCTGACCTCGGGGCAGCCGGCGCGGCGGATGCGGGCGGCGCTCTTGCCGTACCTGCCTTCGCTGCTGCTCTTCGTCGCCTGGGCCCGGCACGCGCTGCTCGAGCGCGACGGCACCGGTGCGGAACCACGGACGCCGCCGCGCTGGCTGCCGCTGCGCGAGCGCGTCCTCGACATCCCGCGCTTCGGCAACGTGCTCGCGGGACATGCGGACGAGCTCTTCGTCCTCGCGCTCGCGCTCCTCTTCATCGCCGCGGTGTTGCTGCGCGGGGGCGAGCGGGGAGAGCGCGCCTTCCGCCTGCCGCTCCTCTTCGGCCTTACGCTCCTGGCGTACTTTCTCGCGCCCTTCGACATCGGCTTCATGGGCTTCATCGAGCAGCGGGCGCTGCCCTTTTTGGCGGTGCTGATCATCGCCTCGCCGGCGCTGGCTCCGGGCCGCGCCACCAGCGTCCTCTGCGCCGCGGCGGTAGCGGTGCAGCTCGGCTACGACGCGACGCTGGTCCGCGCCTTTCGCGCTTTCGACCGCGAGGCGCAGGTCGCGGAGCTTCGTGAAGTGTTGGCCGCGGAGGAGCGGGGCAAGCGGCTGGTGGCGCGGATCTGGAACCAGGACAGCGCCGTGGTGCAGTTCCAGCCGTACCTGCACTTCGGCGCCTACTCCGAGGTGGAGCGCGGCGGCCGCGCGCAATACAACTTCGCCGAGACCCCGTGGACGCCGGTGCGATTCCGCGGCGGCACGGAACTCCTGCGGATGCCGCGCGGCTGGGAGGTTCGGCCGCAGGACCTGGACCTCGCGCAAGTGGCGGCAGAAACGGATTTTCTGCTGACCCGCGGGCCGGGTCCCGAGCCGGGCGCGGGCTATCTGCTCCGCGCCCGCGCCGGGCGGTGGTCGCTTTACGCTACCGTCAAATACTGATTTTCTCCGGATCCGTTGTGTGCCGCCTCGCTTCCGTGGTTTTACTTACAGTGCGAGTTGGGAGATCATGAGCCATGGCGTGCTCCGTCGTGATCATCGATGACCACACCGTCCTGCGCGACGGGCTCAAGCTGCTGCTGAGCCGCCAGCCCGACGTCCAGGTGGTGGGTGAGGCGGCCGGTTTTCCCGAGGCCTTCGAGCTGCTCGATCGGACCCGCCCCGACGTGATCATGCTCGACATGGTCCTCGACAGCGACACCGACGGCGTGGCCGCGGCCCGCGAGATCCTTCGCCGCGATCCACGCGCGCGCATCCTCATGCTCACCATGATGGACGAGCCTGCTCCCGCCGCCGAGGCCTTCGCCGCCGGCGCGCTCGGCTACGCCACCAAGAACCAGCCCAGCGCGGAGCTGGCCACCGCCATCCGCACCGTGGCGGCGCGCGACCGGTATCTCTCGCCCATCATCTCGCAGGCGGAGGTGGACCGCGCGCTGACGGCGCAGACCGCCACCAACCCGCTGGCCGTGCTGACCGCGCGCGAGCGCGAGGTCTTCGACCTGCTCCTTCACGGCAAGACCTCCATCGAGATGGGCCGCGAACTCTTCATCAGCGCCCGCACGGTGGAGACCCACCGCGCCCGCATCCTCCACAAGCTGGGGGCGCGGACCACGGTGGACCTGGTGCGGCTGGCGGCCAGGCTGGGGCTGCTCGGCCCCGTGCGCCGCGCCTACGACTAGGAGCAGGGGCGCAAGGTGTGCGCCGGCCCGTCCTCCGCGCGAGTGCGCACGCGAGGCACGCTCCATGCAGCGGCCCAAGACAACCTCTGAGGTGCCCGATGGCCGTCCATTCCGTTCCACGCGGCGCGGATCCGCTGCGCGATTCCGTCCTGAACAAGGGCACTGCCTTCACCCTGGCCGAGCGCGACGCCCTGGGGATCCGCGGGCTGCTCCCGCCCCGCGTCTGCACCATCGACGAGCAGATCGTGCGCGTGATGGAGAACCTGCGGCGCAAGCAGTCGCCCATCGAGAAGTACATCTTCCTCAGCGCGCTGCAGGCGCGAAACCAGACGCTCTTCTACCGGGTCCTCATCGATCACCTCGAGGAGCTGATGCCCGTGGTCTACACGCCCACCGTCGGCGAGGCGTGCGAGACCTTCGGGCACATCTTCCGCGCGCCGGCCGGCCTCTACGTCTCGGCACAGGACCGCGGCCGCGTCGCGCAAGTCCTGCGCAACTGGCCCAACCGCGCAAAAGTCCGCGTCATCGTCGTCACCGACGGCGAGCGCATCCTCGGTCTGGGCGATCTCGGCGCCAACGGTATGGGCATCCCCTGCGGAAAGCTGGCGCTCTACACCGCCTGCGCCGGCATCCCGCCCGAGGCCTGCCTGCCGGTGGTCATCGACGTGGGCACCGCCAACCAAGCGCTCTGGAGCGACCCGCTCTACCTGGGAGCCCGCGAGCCGCGCCTGCGCGGGCGGGAGTACGACGCCCTGCTCGAGGAGTTCGTGGCCGCCGTGGAAGAGGTGTTTCCCAAGGTGATGCTGCAGCTGGAAGACTTCGCCACCGCCAACGCCTTCGCGCTCCTCGAGCGGTACAGAGGCCGCCTCCCGACCTTCGACGACGACATCCAGGGCACCGCCGCCGTGGCGGTCGCCGGGATCCTCTCCGCGCTGCGCCTGACCAGCGGCAAGCTGCGCGATCAGCGCCTGCTCTTTCTCGGCGCGGGCGAGGCGGGCACGGGCATCGCCGATCTCTTCGTCGGCATGCTGGTCAAGGAAGGAGTTCCGGAGGCGGAGGCGCGCCGCCGCTGCTGGTTCGTCGATTCGAAGGGGCTGGTGGTGGCGTCGCGGGTGGACCTCGCGCCGCACAAGCGGCCGTATGCGCACGAGGCGCCGCGGCTGGAAGGGCTGCTTTCGGCAGTGAGCGCGCTGGAGCCGACGACGCTGGTGGGCGTTTCCGGGGCAGCCGGCGCCTTCACCCGCGAGGTGATCGCGGAGATGGCGCGCATCAACCCGCGCCCGATCATCTTCGCGCTCTCCAATCCCACCTCCAAGGCGGAGTGCACCGCCGAGCAGGCCTATGGCTGGACGCGCGGGCAGGCCATCTTCGCCAGCGGCAGCCCGTTCCCGGAAGTGGTCGTCGAAGGCCGCCGCTTCCTGCCCGGGCAGGGAAACAACGCGTACATCTTCCCGGGCGTGGGCCTGGGCGTGGTGGCAGCCGAGGCGACGCGCGTCACCGACGAGATGTTCTCCGCCGCGGCGCGCACGCTGGCGTCGCTCGTGGGACCGGCCGATCTGGAGGTGGGTCGCATCTACCCGGCGCTGTCGCGCCTCCGCGAGGTCTCCCTCGAGATCGCCGCCACCGTGGCGACGGTGGTCTGGAACCGCGGCTTGACGCGCAAGCCGCGTCCGCCGAACGTGCGCGAGGAGGTGGCCGCCGCCATGTACCATCCGGCCTATCTGACCTACGCATGATCGCCCCGCTCCGCGCGCGGCTGGTGGAGATCGCCGGGAAGTCGCGCGTGCTCGACTCGCCCGCCGAGCGCATCGCACACGCGCACGACGCCAGCTTCTACCGGCTGGTGCCCAAGGCGGTGGTGTTCCCGGCCTCGGAGTCCGAGGTGGCGAGGCTGTTCGCCCTCAGCCACGAGCTCAATCTGCCGCTGACGTTACGCGCCGCGGGAACCAGTCTCTCCGGGCAGGCCATCACCGACGGCCTCCTCGTCGACCTGTCGCGGACCTTCGACGGCATCCGCGTCGAGGAGGAGGGGCAAAGAGTGAGGGTGCAGCCCGGCGCCATCGGTGGCCACGTCAATGGTGCGCTGCAACGATACGGCCGCAAGATCGGTCCGGACCCGGCCTCGATCCACACCTGCCGGATGGGCGGCATCCTCGCCAACAACGCCAGCGGCATGTGCTGCGGCGTGGCCCAGAACGCGTACCACACGCTGCAGTCGCTGACCTTCATGCTGCCCTCGGGCACGCGCATCGACACCGCCTCGCCCGACGCGGACGAGACGCTGCGCGCCCGAGAGCCCGAGCTGCACCAGGGCCTGCTCGAGCTCAAGGCGCGCATCGAGAAAGACCCGGGGCTCTGCGGCCGCATCCGCGCCAAGTACCGCATGAAGAACACCACCGGCTATTCACTGAACGCGTTCCTCGACTACCAGCGCCCGGTCGAGATCTTCGCGCACCTGCTCGTCGGCAGCGAAGGGACGCTGGCCTTCGTCGCGGAGGCGGTGCTGGCCACGGTTCCCGACCTGCCGCTGAAGCTGACCGGGCTCCTGCTCTTTCCCGACCTGCACGCCGCCTGCGCGGCGATCGCTCCCCTGCGCGACGGGGGCGCCCGGGCGCTGGAGCTGATGGACCGCGCCTCGCTGCGATCGGTGCAGGACAAGCCCGGCATGCCCGCCTCGTTCAAGGGCCTGGGCCCGCGGGCGGCGGCGCTGCTGGCGGAGTTCCAGGCCGATCGGCGCGCGGATCCAGCGGAGCTGATGCGCTCGGCAGAAACCGCCTGCGCGCAGCTCTCGCTCCTGGAGCCGGCGCGGTTCACCGCCGATCCCGCGGAGCAGGCGCGCCTGTGGCTGGTTCGCCAGGGCCTCTTTCCCTCGGTGGGTGCGGTGCGCAAGAGCGGCACCGCCGTCATCATCGAAGACGTCGCCTTCCCTCTCGAGCACCTGGCCGCAGCGGCCGACGCGCTCACCGCGCTCTTCAAAAAGCACGGCTACTACGAAGCCATCGTCTTCGGGCACGCCAAGGACGGCAACCTCCACTTCGTCATCACCCAGTCGTTCAACAACGCGGTGGCAGTGGGGCGGTACGCGCGCTTCATCGACGACCTGGTGCCGCTGGTCCTGGGCAAGGGCGGCGCGCTCAAGGCCGAGCACGGCACCGGCCGCAACATGGCGCCCTTCGTCGAGGCGGAGTGGGGCAGCGAGGCCTTGGCGATCATGCGCCGGCTCAAGCGGCTGGCCGACCCGCGCGGCCTGCTCAACCCCGGCGTCATCCTGCCGGCCGGGCCCCGCGCGCATCTCGACGACCTGAAGCCGATGCCCACCGTGGAGGCCGAGGTGGACGCCTGCATCGAGTGCGGCTTCTGCGAGCCGCGCTGCCCGAGCCGCGAGCTGACCCTGACGCCGCGGCAGCGCATCGTCTTGCGGCGCGAAATGGCGCGGCTCTCCGCGGGTGGCGCATCCGCCGGCGCGCCTTTGGACGCGCTCGAGCGCGAGTGGCCATGGCTCGCGCTCGACACCTGCGCGGTGGACGGGCTCTGCGCCACTTCCTGTCCGGTGGGCATCGACACTGGCCAGCTGACCAAGCGGCAGCGCGGCGAGCGCCACGGCCCCGCCGCGAAGGCGCTCGCCTGCGGCGTGGCCAAGGGCTTTTCTGGCGTCGAGCGGGCGGTCCGCGGCGCCGTTGGCGTGGGCCGCGCGGCGGGCGTTCCCGAAATGCCGGACCAGCGCGCGCGGCGCCCGCGGACAGCCGCGGCCGGCGCGCAGGCCGTCTACTTCCCTTCCTGCATCTCGCGGACGATGGGCGGGGACCTTCAGGCAACGGTGGTCCGCGTCGCCAACCGGGCGGGCCTTTTGCTGCACCTCCCCGAGGACGTGGACGGCACCTGCTGCGGCGTGCCGTTCTCCTCGAAGGGGTACGACGCCGCGCACGCCCTCGCCGCCAACCAGGCCGTGGCGCGGCTCTGGTCGTGGTCGCAGGGCGGCCAGCTGCCGGTGGTGGTGGACACCAGCCCTTGCACCTACGGTTTGTTGCACTGCAGTGAAGCCCTCGACGCGCCGAACCGCGAGCGCCTCGCCGGGCTGCGCATCCTCGATTCGGTGGCCTTCGCGCACGACCAACTCCTTCCCTTGCTGCGGATCCAGCGCAAGGTCTCCTCGGTCGCGCTGCATCCGGTCTGCTCCCTCATCAAGCTGGGGCTCACCCCCAGGCTGCAGGGCCTCGCCGCGGCCTGCAGCGACAGCGTCTTCGTCCCGCGCGACGCGGGCTGCTGCGGGTTCGCCGGCGATCGCGGCTACCTGGTTCCGTCGCTGACCGCCTCGGCGACGGCGCGGGAGGCAGCCGAGCTGCGCGCTCGGGATCACGACGGCTACTACTCGAGCAGCCGCACCTGCGAAGTCGGCATGACCCGCGCCACCGGCAAGCCGTACCGCTCCATCTGGTACCTGCTCGACGAGGCCACGCGCTGAAGGCGAGGGCTTCGTACCTCGCGCCAGCGGCGTGGGTTATGCAGGGTCGGGTCGCGGAGGAAGCCCATGAACCTGAGTCCCGACGTGTTGAAGCACGACCTGCGCAAGAGCATCGAAGATCTCAAAAAGCTGGGGAGCGGCATCCGCTCCGACCTGCGCACCAAGGGTGCCGATGCGCGCAGGCAGTGGAAGCACTTCCTCGAGCCGCAGCTGGCGAGCGTGGAGAAGCTCGCGAGAGACGTGCAGGCGGCCTCGCACGACGCGGTGGCGCGCACTTCCGCGGCCTTCAACGTCTTCCGCGCCTCGCTCAGGGAGACCAGCCCGACCTCCGCCCGGTCCGCTGCCGCTCTCAAGACGCCCCGCACCATCAAGGCCTCCCGCAAGGCGCGGTCGAAGCCTCGCAGCGCCAAGACCGCGCGGCCCAGCTGAGCGGGCGCCCACCGGGCGGCTTCGCGCAACGCGTGCAGCGCGCGCGAAAAATCTGCGCGCCAGCCCTCGCCTCCTCGCACTCCGCTTGGGCTACGGCCGCCAGCTCTGCAGGATGCGCATGTAGTTGGCGCGCGAGAACGCGGCCGGGTCGGGGCAATGCGCGAGGCTCATGTTGCCGCGCATCTGCTACGAGCGACTCGTAGCCGTGCTCGTACATCCAACGCTCCATCTCGACGCGGATGGTGCGGAGGTGAGCTGGACCTTTCTTGAGCAGCGCCGAGACCACCTGCACCACGCTCGCGCCCGCCATCACCGCCTTGATGGCGTCGAGCCCGGAGTGCACGCCGCCCGAGACCGCCAGCGGAATCCGCACCACCGGCGCGACGATGGCGAGAAAGCGCAAGCGCAGCAGGAGCTCGGAGGGATCGGAGAAGTGCAGCGTCGGCGCGGCCTCCAGGTTCACCGGGTCGATGTCCGGCTGGTAGAAGCGGTTGAAGAGCACCAGCCCGTCGGCGCCCGCCCCCTGCAGCTCGCGGGCGAAGTGCGGCAGCGCCGAGAAGAACGGCGACAGCTTCACCGCCACCGGAATGTGCAGCCGGCTCTTCACCGCGCGCACCAGGTCGAGCGTGCGCCGCTCGACCGCGAAGCTGCCCTCGGCGGGGTCGATGGGAAGGTAATAGACGTTGAGCTCCAGCGCGTCGGCGCCGGCCATCTCCATCTGCCTCGCGTAGTCGAGCCAGCCCGCGGAGGTGACGCCGTTCAAGGAGCCGATCACCGGGATGTCCACCGCCTCGACGATGCCGCGCAGCTGATCCAGGTACTCGTCGGGTCCCAGCGAAAATTCGTCCGCCCTGGGAAAGTAGGAGAGCGCCTCGGCCGACGACTCCGCGTGCGCCTCGCGGGCGCAGATGTCTCCGGTCATCTCGCGGGTGATCTGCTCCTCGAAGAGCGAGCGCATGACGATGGCGGCGGCGCCCGCGTCCTCGAGCTGCCGGACCTTGTCGAGGCTGTCGGAGAGCGGCGAGGCGCCCGGCATCAGCGGCGAATCGAGCTTGAGTCCCAGGTACGCAGTGGTCAGGTCCATGTCGTCTCCTATTTGGCGAGCGCGGCCGGCGCGGCGCCTTTTTCAAGCTGCTGGTAGAGCCGGAACCGCTCCTGGATGTTCTCCCGGGCGGTCTGCACCAGCTCCTGGTAGCGGGCCGGGTTCTGGTTCTCGGTGGCGCGAAAGCGCGTCTCGTTGTGCATGTAGGCGGCGAGGTCGCCCTTGGGCGCGCCGGAGTCGAGCTTGAAGGCGCTCTCGCCCTTTGCCGTCCGCCGCGGGTCGTAGCGGTAGAGCGGCCAGTAGCCGGTCTCGACGGCCAGCTTCTGCTGCTCGACGCCGTAGGCGAGATCGTAGCCGTGCGCGATGCACTGGCTGTAGGCGATGATCAACGACGCGCCCGGGAAGGAGTCGGCTTCCTGGAAGGCCTTGAGCGTCTGCGTGTCCTTGGCGCCGAAGGCGACGCGCGCGACGTAGACGTTGCCGTAGCTCATAGCGAGCAGGCCCAGGTCCTTCTTGGGGCGCGACTTGCCGGAAGTGGCGAACTTGGCGGTGGCGCCGATGGGCGTCGACTTGGAGGCCTGCCCGCCGGTGTTGGAGTAGACCTCGGTGTCCACCACCAGGATGTTCACCTTGCGGCCGAGGGCGAGCACGTGGTCGAGGCCGCCGTAGCCGATGTCGTACGCCCAGCCGTCGCCGCCCACGATCCAGACGCTCTTCTTCACCAGCGAGTCGGCGAGCAGCAAAAGCCGCGGGGCCTCTTCGCCTGCGAGCGCGGGGAGCAGCAGCTTGAGCTCGGCCACGCGCGCCCGCTGCGCGGCGATGCCCGCCTCGCCGGACTGGTCGGAGGCGAGGAGCGCGGAGACGAGCTGCGGCGGGAGCGCGAGGCGCTGCAGCAGCTCGCGGGCCTGCTCCTCGTGCTTGTCGGCAGCCAGCCGGAAGCCCAGGCCGAACTCGGCGTTGTCCTCGAAGAGCGAGTTGGCCCAGGCGGGGCCGCGGCCCTCCGCGTCCTTGCAATAAGGCGTGGTGGGAAGGTTGCCGCCATAGATCGAGGTGCAGCCGGTGGCGTTGGCGATCAGGGCCCGGTCGCCGAACAGCTGCGTCATCAGCTTGAGGTACGGCGTCTCGCCGCAGCCGGCGCAGGCGCCCGAGAACTCGAAGAGCGGCTGGAGGAACTGCGTGCCCTTGACGTCGAGGCGGACCTTGGTGCGATCGGCCTCGGGCAGGCCGAGGAAGAAGTCGAAGTTGGCGCGCTCCGCTTCCCGCAGCGGAGGCTGCGGCTGCATGTCGATGGCCTTGTGCCGCGGGTTCGACTTGTCCTTCGCGGGGCAGACCATCACGCACAGGTTGCAGCCGGTGCAGTCCTCGGCAGCGACCTGGAGGGTGTACTGCGATCCCTTCCACTCATTGCCGCTGTAAGCGATCGACTTGAAGGTGGGCGGCGCGCCTTCGAGCGTGGCCGGCGCATAGACCTTGGCGCGGATGGCGGCGTGCGGGCAGACCAGCGCGCACTTGTTGCACTGGATGCAGAGCCCCTCGTCCCAGACGGGGATCTCGGTGGCGAGGTTGCGCTTCTCCCAGCGGGTGGTGCCGGTGGGGAAGGTGCCGTCGGCAGGGAAGGCGGAGACGGGAAGCAGGTCGCCCTTGCCGGCGAGGATGACCGCGGTGACCTTCTGCGCGAAGCCGGGGGCGGTCCCGGGCACGATGGGCGGCAGCGAGAAGCTGGAGGTGACCTGCGCCGGCACCGCCACCTCGTGCAGGTTGTCGAGCGTCCGATCGATGGCCTCGAAGTTCTTCTGCACCAGCGAGGCGCCCTTCTTGCCGTAGGTCTTCTGCACGCCCTTCTTGATGGCGGCGATGGCCTCCGCCCTGGGCAGCACGCCCGAGATGGCGAAGAAGCAGGTCTGCATCACCGTGTTGATGCGGCCCTTCATGCCGCTGGCGTTGGCGACCGCGAGCGCGTCGATGACGAAGAAGCGCAGGTGCTTGTCGATCAGCACCCTCTGCACCTCGCGCGGCAGCCGATCCCAGACCTGCTCCGAAGGGTATGGAGCGTTGAGCAGGAAGACCGCGCCCGGCGCGGCGGAGTCGAGGACGTCGAGCTTCTCGAGGAAGGCGAACTGGTGGCAGCCGACGAAGCTCGCCTGCCGGATCAGGTAGCTCGAGCGCAGCGGGCGGGGCCCGAAGCGCAGGTGCGAGATGGTCACCGCGCCCGATTTCTTCGAGTCGTAGACGAAGTAGCCCTGGGTGAAGTGGGCGGTCTCTTCGCCGATGATCTTGATGGTGTTCTTGTTGGCGCCGACGGTGCCGTCCGCGCCCAGCCCGTAGAAGACCGCGCGCACCACGTCGTCGGGCTCGATGTCCAGGTCGCGGTCCCAGTCGAGTGAGAGGTGGGTGACGTCGTCGACGATGCCGACGGTGAAGTGGCGCCGGGTGCGCGGCCGCGACAGCTCGTCGAAGACGCTGACCACCATCGCCGGCGTGAACTCCTTGGACGAGAGCCCGTAGCGCCCGCCGATCACCAGCGCCTCGCGCTCGGACTCGCGCAGCGCCGCGACCACGTCGAGGTAGAGCGGCTCTCCCACCGCGCCCGGCTCCTTGGTCCGGTCGAGCACGGCAATCCGGCGCGCGCTGTGCGGCAGCGCCTGGAGGAAGGCCTCGATGGCGAAGGGCCGGTAGAGACGGACCTTGAGCAGGCCGACCTTGTGCCCGCGCGCGTTCAGCCAGTCGATGGCGTCGTGCGCGACTTCGGCGCCCGAGCCCATCATCACCAGCACCCTCTCGGCCTCGGGGTGACCTTCGTAGTCGAAGAGGTGGTACTGCCGGCCGACCCGCGCCGCGAGCGCGTCCATCGCGTCCTGCACGAAGCCGGGGCAGGCCAGGTAGTAGGGGTTCGCCGCCTCCCGCGCCTGGAAGAAGACGTCGGGGTTCTGCGCGCTGCCGCGCAGGAGCGGACGGTCGGGCGTGAGCGCGCGCTGGCGGTGCGCGGCGATGAGCCGGTTGTCGAGGAGGCTGCGCAGGTCGTCGTCGGAGAGCTTCTCGATCTTGGCCAGCTCGTGCGAGGTGCGAAAGCCGTCGAAGAAGTGGAGGATGGGAACGCGCGCCCTCAAGGTCGCCGCGTGCGCCACCGCGGCCAGGTCGTGCGCCTCCTGCACCGAGCCCGAGGCGATGAGGGCAAAGCCCGTCTGCCGGCAGGCCATCACGTCGGAGTGGTCGCCGAAGATCGAGAGCGCGTGCGTCGCCAGCGTCCGCGCCGAAACGTGCATGGCAAACGCCGTCAGCTCGCCGGCGATCTTGTACATGTTGGGGATCATCAGGAGCAGCCCTTGCGAGGCGGTGAAGGTCGTGGAGAGCGCGCCCGCCTGCAGCGCGCCGTGCACCGCCCCGGCGGCGCCGGCCTCGGACTGCATCTCCACCACCTCGGGCACCGTGCCCCAGAGGTTGCGCTGTCCCGCCGCCGACCACTCGTCCGCGAGCTCGCCCATGGTGGAGGAGGGCGTGATCGGATAGATGGCGATCACCTCGCTGGCGCGGTGGGCGACCGAGGCGGCTGCCTCGTTGCCGTCGAAGATGACCTGGGATCGATCCGACATGATTCGCTCCAGCGCGGACATGGGTGCCGCTTCAGCATTCGGTGGTGCAGGAAGCGATCCACCTCGAGGCTGCCTGGCTGTCCCGCGTGCGCGCGCCCCGTGGCACACCTCTTGTAGTGCAGCCTTGCGGCTTCATCTCCCAACCGAGAGGCAATGCATGCGTTGCACGCAGACGTTCACGCTGGCGCTCCTTCTGGCCACCTCGGCCCGCGCCGAAGGACTTCCCGCGCTCCTCGATCGCGTCGCCAAGGCGTACGGCGGCGAGAGCAGACTCCTCGCCGTGCATGCGGTGCGCGAGACCGGCACCATCACCAGCGGGC